>VGNW01000140.1 GCA_016865955.1 Chloroflexota bacterium
CTGTTTACTGCGAGGCTGAAAGCAGTGCCCCGCACCACTGCTACGGCTGCCGGCGTCTCAACTTCGTAACCGGAGGCGGAGTCCACAAGTTGTCCCACGCGGTTGACGGTGTTGCCGATTAGTTGCTTCAGTCCCACCGATGTCGAGCCGGTGGCAGCGAGGCTCAAATCCTCGATGACTACCTGAGAGTTCGCTTTAACCTCCATAACGCTGCCCTCGAAGAAGCGTATCTCGGCGGAGCCGTTGTTTCCTGTTTTCAGAGTGTCGCCCACGGCGAGTTTCATACCGTTTGTGGCATTAGTCCATGCAGTAGAGCCTTTCTTCTGTACCTGCACATCTCCGCTGGGCGATGCAACCGTAGCGGAGGGAGTGCCGACTGTGGGCGACGGGGTCGTTGTAGACTCCCCGCCCCCTCCGCAGCCAGCGAGAGGCAGGAGCAGCGCCAGTGTTAGTAGTAGAGCAAGGTAACCAAACAATACCCTTGTGCGCATCTGTCAATCTCCTTCTATAGCGAAATGTTTACTCCGATGCTTCATAATCAATTCAACTACATTAACAGGCGCAAGTCAAGCCCCATTCGGGTAGTGTATGGGTATTATTCGAGCTTGCTGGAATTACTGCAAAGGATTTAAAATCTAGGCAGCGCTGATTTCGATATAACAGGAGGTGAATTGGGCGCCAAGATTGCCGACCTCATCCTCTATAACGCCAATGTGCTGACGATGAACTGTCGTAAGCCTCGTGCGGAGCTGGTGGCTGTGCGGGACGGCGTGATTATCCATGTCGGCAGGAATACCGATTTAGACCTTTTCCAGGGACGGGGCAAGCCTATCGACTGCGAAGGCGTGACGGTTATCCCCGGCTTCAACGATGCCCACATTCATGTTCTAGCCTATGCCTCGAACCTGCTCAGCCTGGACTGCAGCCCTGCCTCGGTCAAATCGATTTCGGATATTCGGGATAAACTCAGGCAGCAGGCGCAACGAATTCCACCTGGCACCTGGATAAAGGGCAGCGGCTACAATGAGTTCTATCTGGTGGAGCGCCGTCATCCTACACGCCGCGACCTCGACAGGGCAGCCCCGCATCATCCTGTAAAGCTGACCCATCGCTCCATGCATGCCTGCGTGCTCAACAGCCTGGCGCTTTCTCTGGCGGGAATCACCGTTGAAACACCGGACCCGCCCGGCGGACTCATTGACCGCGAGCTTGAGACAGGTGAGCCCAGCGGAGTGCTCTATGGCATGAACTCTTATATCAATGAAAAGGTGATTCCTCCTCTGACTGAGGACGAAATCACCCGCGGCTTGAAGCTGGCTGGTGAAAAATTGCTCTCGCTTGGCATCACCTCGATTCAGGACACGACTGTTAGCAACGGCTACGCGCAGTGGCAATTCTTTCGCAGGTTGAAGGAAAAAGGTGAGTTGCTACTGAGAGTCAGCATGATGTTCGGTTACGATGCATTGGCGGGTTTCAGGGAACGCGGCTTGAGTTATGGCTATGGCGATAGCGCGCTGAAACTGGGTGCGGTTAAGATAACCCCCGATGAGACCGGAGGCTATCTCAATCCGCCTCAGGAGGAACTGAATGAGATGGTGCTTCAGGCTCACGAGGCGGGATTTCAGGTAGCCATACATGCTGTGGAGGAGGGTATGGTCGAGGCAGCCGTCAATTCGCTGGAATACTGTTTAAGCCGCTGCCCGAAAGCCGACCACCGCCACCGGCTGGAGCATTGCTCGGTGTGTCCTCCCGGGCTGTTGCGAAGATTGAAGGCTGTAAAAGCTATTGTGGTAACTCAACCGGCATTCATCTATTACAGCGGCGAGCGATACTTGAAAGATGTACCTGAGGAACAGCTTCGCTGGCTGTATCGCACCAAATCGTTCCTGAAGGGCGGGCTAAAGGCTGCGGCAAGCTCCGATTGCCCCGTGGCGCCCCCCGACCCGCTGAAAGGGATTTATGCGGCGGTGACCCGAAAAGCTGAAAACGGGCAGGTTCTACTGCCGGACAAAGCGATCTCTCCCCGAGATGCTTTGAGGTTATATACCCTTGCCGGAGCCTATGCCTCCTTTGAGGAACATCAGAAGGGCAGCATCGAGGTGGGCAAGCTGGCA
Source organism: Chloroflexota bacterium (assembly GCA_016865955.1). Lineage (GTDB taxonomy): Bacteria > Chloroflexota > Dehalococcoidia > SZUA-161 > SZUA-161 > VGNW01. The sequence goes on from VGNW01000140.1 coordinate 2,115, forward strand.
GATATGGTGGTGTTAAGCGCTGACCCCGCTGGCGTCTTCCCCGATGAGATAAAGGATATCACGGTGGAGAAGACGATCATCGGCGGCAAGGCGGTCTGGGAGCGTTAGCCTTCGTTACAGGTAGGCGGCAAGCACCTGGCCTATGATTTGCAGCAGGATGATTGCCACTATGGGCGTTATGTCCATCATGCCTATCATGGGGATGATTCTGCGCAGCGGCGCCAGGATGGGTTCGGTAATTATACCGAGGGCGTTGTAAAGACTTGCCACGATAGGGCTTCTCGTGCCCATTGCGAACCACGACAGGATGGCTCTGAAGAAAATAGCGAAGGTTAGTATGTAGCAAAGCAGCCATACGGCATAAATGAAATTCGTCATTTGCCGCTCTGCCCTCCCAGGCGTTGCGCCTTCTCGTAAGCGGCGATAACAGCCTGAGTCAGTATGGCGCGCATCCCGCCTTTTTCCAGGCAGAGCAATCCCTCCGCGGTAGTGCCTCCCGGCGAGGTAACCATGTTCTTAAGTTCAGCGGCGTGTTTGCCTGTCTCACGGCTCAGGTAAGCCGAGCCGAGCACCGTTTGAATGACCAGCTTCTCCGCCGTCTTGCGGGGCAGTCCGATGTGCACCGCTGCGTCGGTCAGCGCTTCCATTATGAGAAAGATATAGGCGGGTCCGCTGCCGCTGATTGCTGTCGCCATATCGATATACTTCTCATCGGAGACGTATATCTCCTCGCCCATAGCCTCCAGTATAGTCTGCGCCATCTCTTTCTGAGCCTGTGTTACGGAGCTGGTAGCCGTCCAGACGCTCATGCCCTGGCCGACCTGTGCCGGTGTGTTGGGCATCACCCTCACTACTGCCTCATGTCCCAGTCCCTTGACGATGGTGTCGAGTCTGGCTCCGGCGACTATGGAGAGCGCCAGTTGACCCTGCTTGAGCTTGCCGTTCAGGTCTTTCAGCACTGCTGCGAGCGTTTGGGGTTTGATGGACAGCACTACGACCTCGGCATCTCTGATGGATTTTCCGATGTCAGAGCCACAATTCACTTTGTACTTCTTCCCTATGACAGTGAGGCGCGCCGAGTCTATATCGCAGGCGTAAATATCGGCGGGACGCGCCGATTTTCGTTTCAGCAGGGCGGCAATTATCGCCTCTCCCATGAATCCAGCGCCGATAAAGGTTATTTTCATTTTTATCTCACCCCTCAGCTTCTTTCGCCGAAGATGGCTCGCCCTATTCGCACCAGCGTCGCCCCCTCCTCGATGGCTACCTCAAAGTCGTCGGTCATTCCCATGGAGAGGTGACTCAGCCCCAAAGCGTCCCGCATTTGCCGGAGCTGGCGAAATACTGGTCGCACCTCCTCGGTATCGCTCACCAGGGGGGCAATGGTCATCAGCCCTTCTATTTCGAGGTTGGACAGCCGTCCGATTTGCTTCACTGCCTCGTTGACCTCGGATTGTGCGAAGCCTCCCTTGGTCGCCTCGTCTGCCACGTTGACCTGGACAAGGACTCGCAGCTTCTTCCGGCTGCAGTTATTCAGAGCCTCCGCCAGCTTGAGCGAGTCAACGCTGTGAATTATATCAAAAATGCTCGCTGCTGTCTTTGCCTTGTTGGTCTGGAGGTGACCCACCATGTGCCAGACGATATCGGGCTTTAAACTTTGAAGCTGCTCTATTTTGGATGCAGCCTCCTGCACCCTGCTCTCGCCGAAGTGCCTCAAACCTGCATTGAATGCGGCTTCGATAACGTCGGCATCGACGGTCTTGGATACAGCGACCAGAGTTACCTCGGCGGGCGAACGCCCTGTCTTTTCGCAAGCCTTCTTGATGCGGTGCTGTATTTTCTGGAAGTTTTGTTCGATAGTCATACGCCTTATATCTTAACACACTCCGCACTTATGGCATTCTGATGTAGGGCAGGGTGAGGTCTCAGTGCTGCGGTGCGCTTTTTGTAGCTCTTCGCTGAGATAATCGAATTTTACGCCGGAGTCCAGCACAGACCACGGCAGGGGTTCGTTGAAGGTCAACTCGCGATGTACATAGTAATCAGGGCTGAGATTAGCTTCCTTCAATGCCCTGCGCCAGGCAGCGAGGGAACTGCGCTGCATATTTGCCAGAACTGCGCCCAGTTTATCATCGCCCCGCGCCAGAACTCCCTGAACTATGCTCCAGCCTGCGCTCTCTGCCCTGACCTCGATGCCTTTTTTAGTCAGGCTGCTCTTGATTCGATTCAAACGATGCGTAAGCACGTCCTCCTTTGCCATCGCCAGCCATTGAAACGGCGTTCCTGCCTTTGGCACGAAAGGCTCGACGGTTATGGCGAGCCGCGTCAGCGTTCCTTCGGTGCGCCCTCTCAGGGCTAAGCTCAGCCTGACAATCTCGTCAATATCGGTATCGGTCTCTGTGGGCAGGCCAATCATGAAGTAGAGTTTAATCTGCCTTATGCCCTGCTTCGCTATCCGGTCCACCGCTTCAATTATATCGTCCTCCGTAACACATTTATTGATGATGCGGCGCAGTCGCTCCGACCCCGCCTCCGGTGCTAAAGTGATTGTTTGGGCTCCGCTTTTCGCCAGAGCCTTGAGCACCGCCTGAGAGAAGGGACGAAACCTCAGCGAGCTTACCGACAGCTCGACATCCATCCGGTGCAGGGTGTGGGCAAGCTCATCTATCTCGGGATAATCGGAGACGGCGGCAGCCAGGAGCCCTATCTTATTGGTATATTTGAGGCCGTTTTCGGCTTGCTGCACCAGACTTTCCAGGCGCCAGTAGCGAAAGGGGCGGAACTGGAATCCAGCGAGGCAGAAGCGGCAGCCCCAGCCGCAGCCGCGGGCTATCTCGATGAGGTACATATCACCGAACTCGGTATCGGGCGTCAGAATCACCGATGTAGTGGCTGCGGAGTCGAGGTCTTTGAGCCACTGGCGCTTGACAGGTTTGCTGCTGTATTGCGTGGGCACGTAAACTCCGGGCACTGAAGCCAGCGCTTTTAGCAACCTGTCCTTTTTATCTTCGACTCCATCGGTGATGACTTCGATGAAGCGAGGAACAATGGCTTCCCCTTCTCCGATGGCGAAGCAGTCGAAGAACGGGGACAGAGGCAGGGGATTGGCGGTGACACAAGGTCCCCCGGCAATCAACAGCGGATGTCTTTCATCGCGGTCGGAAGCTAAGAGAGGTATGCCGCTCTCTTTGAGAACCTGTATCACATTGAAATAGTCGAGTTCGTAGGATATGGAGAAGGCAAGGACATCGAAGTCGGGCAGCGGGCGCTGCGATTCCAGGCTGATAGGCTCGTCGGTTTTTCCTCTTTTCGGTTCCCAGAAGACGCGTTCGCAGACTATGTTGTCGTAGCTGTTGAGAAGTCTATAGATAGTCTGGAAGCCGAGGTTGGACATCCCGAGGTAGTAGGAGTTGGGGTAGATAAGGGCGATGTGAATCTTGCCGCCCCAGTCTTTGTAGGTGGTGCCGCGCTCACTATCAAGCCTTTGTCTCGCCTCTTGTACTGCTTTCCATGTCATGAAGCATCATTTAGGGCTTCTCCTATGTCATTGCGAGGAGTCCGCCTCTGGTGGACGACGAAGCAATCTCCGCGTGCTCGTTATATGCAGAGGACGATGAGATTGCTTCGCTACGCTCGCAATGACATTTGAAAGGACTGGGGGCCTCCTACCCCTAGCACTTTGTATAGCCGCAGGCGGGACAGAGCAGGCAGCCTTCCTGATAGATGAGCAGGCAGGCGCAGTCGGGGCACTGACCCGCCAGATTCCTGATTAAGCCTCCCACCGACACGGGATTGCCTTTGGTTTCGGTTTTGGGATTATCGCCACCCTTGCCGCTGCTGATGTATCTCTCCAGGACGCCGGCTATGGCGTCGGCGCAGGACAGGATGGCATGTCCCTTGTCCCAGGCGATGGAGGGACACCTGATGCCTTTCAACTGCTTGACTATGGATTCTGCCTCTACTCCCGACCTCAATGCCAGAGAGATAAGCCTGTTGATAGCCTCTAGCTGTGCTGAGGCACAGCCACCCGCTTTGCCCAGGGTGCCGAATACCTCGAATAACTCACCCCGTTTGTCGAGAAATACCGCTACGTAGAGGTTGCCACATCCAGTAGCCACCTTCTCGTTGAAGCCCCAGGTGGTGCGAGGCCTGTCCCTGGGCACGAGCTTGGTCCCCCTGTGCTCATCCGGCTTCGCCGCCTTCTCTTTTT
>VGNW01000141.1 GCA_016865955.1 Chloroflexota bacterium
CGCTTGTTTTAATAACATCATATAATCCTCCCTCTTCTTTTCCCGCCCTTGAATGGGTATCGTGAAACCATGCCACGTCCTTCATAAAATGTGCCTCTCGGAGACGGCTTTCGACCTTGTGCCATAGGCGATCTCATGCTCATAGGGTTAACTCTGCCAGTAGATAGCCTCATGCGAATGGTTCGGGGCTTTTCAGTGATGTAGGTAACTATCGGAGACTTGGCAATCTCCAGCCAGTCTTTATACGGGAACTTGATACCTGCTACCTCTGCGGGGGTTTTGCCAAACGTCTCATGCGGTCTAAAGAAGTTATAGTGTACTAACCAGCCCTCAGTGAGTAGTTTAGCACTCTCTCGGCTCTTTAAGCCCCGCATGACCTTTGTACGGTCTTTCAGCGTCCCGTGGAAGCGCTCTATGAGGTTGGTGTTCTGTTCAACCGTAAAGGGTTTAGTCTGTATATGTTTTGTCTCAGCACCGAAGGCTAATTCAATACCATCCAGGTAGGCTCTGAGCTTATCGGTCAAAACCGCCTTTGGAGTCTTGCCTGCTCGCTGTGCCGCCTTCTCCATAAGCTTCCGAGCGTCCCTCGTTGTCCGAGTAGTGGAGATATGAGAGGCAAGCAAGAAGCGAGTCTTGGAGTCTATAATATCCCAGAACCATGTATTTTTGCCCTCAATCTTGAGTACGGTTTCATCTGCTACCCACTCGTCACCCACATCTGGCTTCTGCTTCTCAGCCTCTCTAATGGCTACCTCGCTGAACTTTGTCACCCAGTCATAAACCGAGCTATCCGAAGGGTAATTGTGGTACATCTGTTCCAAGTGCCTTCGGATAGCATTAAGGCTCATGCCTTCGTAGTACATATTGAGGGCTGAGGCTATTTGCTCTTTAGGGGTTTTCATGCCAGGGATAGAATCGTCATCCATGAAGGTTCTATGGCAATCTCGGCATAGAAGCCTCTGCCTCTGCTTATTGTGTCCCTGCCTCACAACATGGGCTGAGTCGCAGTATTTACACCGTCTGGGCTGTATCTGTTCAATGATTAACTCTGCCAATTTAACCAACCTCTCTGTGTCCATCTATCCCCCTGCTTTTTGCAGGTAGGATAAACCTGTTATTTCGATTTGTGTAATTCTTTTATGGGTTTAGGTTTAGCTTCCTTTTCCCCTTTCCCGCCATCTCTCATCGTTATAAAGGCAAAGAAGGTAAATGTTCCCCAAATGACTAATATCAATATGGCTATTATTAGTTTGTAAGCCCCCTCTACAAAAAATATAGCGAAAATAAAGGATAAAAAGAATAATATTGAACTAAGTGCCGCAAAACCTCCTCTAGTCCTCACGGCTCCAGCCGCCCTTATAATTTTGTCGAATGGCGATGGGCTTACAGGTATTTGGCTCATTTTTATTCCCCCCTACGATTTTCTTTCGTAGGAAGTATAAACCATTATTAAAAATGGTATCAACACGAACCGAGCGGAATCAACCTGACACTAGAATTGACAGAGGTTGAATCGAAGGATATACTAAACATTCAAACCACCGCAACATTGACTTCATTGATAGCCCACGATGCTGGTAACTATCGTCAATCATTTCACAACTGAGACTATAAGTTCTCTGGGGAAAGGTGGCTGCCGTGGCTGCACAGCCTCAAGAGGTCTTTGACTACGTAATAGTCGGCTCTGGCTTCGGTGGAAGTGTCTCCGCTATGCGTTTGACGGAGAAGGGCTACAGCGTTCTGATGCTGGAGCGCGGCAAACGCTACCGCGACCGGGACTTCCCCTTCAGCAACTACATGCTGTGGAAATTCGTGTGGCTGCCAGTCTCGCGTTATTTCGGTATCTGGGAGTTCACACTCACGAACTGGGGACTGGTTCTGAATGGGGTAGGGGTGGGAGGAGGAAGCCTACTGTATGCAGGTGTGCTGGAGATGCCGGACGATAAGCTGTTCGAAAACCCATCGTGGCGGCATCTGGCCGACTGGAAGACAATCCTGGCTCCACATTACCAAACCGCCTCCAAGATGCTGGGGGTAAGCGTTAACCCCAAGCTGTCGCCTGCAGACGATGTCTTGAAAGAAATCGCCCAGGAAATGGGGCAAGCACATACCTTTCATCCTACCAACGTAGGCATCTTCTTCGGGCCTGAAGCACAGGAAGTGCCTGACCCGTATTTCGGTGGCGAGGGACCGCCCCGGCGAGGCTGTACCCACTGCGGGGGCTGCATAGTAGGTTGCCGTAATAATGCCAAAAACAGCCTGGTCAAGAATTACCTTTACTTCGCCGAAAAGCGGGGGACTGTGATACACCCTGAATCCGAGGTCACTGACATCAGACCTCTGTCCCCCGGCCAGCCTGACGGCGCTCGTTACGAGGTGCTTTATCATAGCTCGACTTCCTGGCTGCTCAAGCCTGCACACCGGGTGCGCGCCCGCAGTGTAGTGCTCTCCGCCGGCGTGCTGGGCACCCTGACAATACTCTTCCATTGCCGCGACGTCACTCGGTCGCTCCCCAATATCTCACCGCGTCTGGGTGACATGGTGCGCACCAACAGCGAGGCCATGTTGGGCATAATAGGTCGTGGTAGTAAAGATAAAGCGGACTACTCAAAAGGAATAGCCATCACCTCCGCTTTTCATGGTGATGAAGTGACTCGTATCGAGCCGCTGCGCTTTCCTGACGGCTCGGGGTTCATCGAGATTCGAGGCTGGCCGTTGTTCGACAAGGCGCAGGGGATATTGGTGCGGCTGACCCGCTTGCTTGGGGGCGTCTTGCGCCATCCTCGGGACACTGTGTGGAGCTGGATGCTATTCCGCTGGGCTCGCCGCACTACAATTCTACTGGTAATGCAGAATGAGGATAACCATACGCGCCTGCGTTTAGGGCGCAGTTGGCTTACGCTTTTCCGTCGGGGGCTGGTTGCACAACCGGATGGCAGACAATCCATCCCGCCTAGGATTGATATAGCACACAAGGTAACACGCGATTTCGCTGCCAGGGTAAATGGGATTCCCTGTGGCTCTCTCAGCGAGACCTTTCTCAATATGGAGGCCACCGCGCATATTCTGGGCGGTTGCCCCTTTGGCAGAGACGCCAAAGAAGGGGTAGTTGGACTGGATTGCCAGGTACACAATTACCCCGGTCTCTATGTAGTGGATGGTTCGATTGTGCCTGCCAACCCTGGTGTCAATCCTAGCCTGACCGTTGCTGCTCTTGCAGAATATGCCATGAGCAAAGTGCCGTCACGGACTAATTCGAAAAGCTAAATCCTTAACAAATTGAGAGTCGGGTATTTGTGTAAGGAACGATAAACCCTAGCACGGCCACCGTTCACGTAGGGACCAAAGGAGGTCAACTCATGACAGAACAGGTTATAGATTCGCGGAGACGTGTGGTCGCTTGGGTGTCTCTGAGTCGGCTGCCTTTTATCGCCTTAAACGTTGCCTCTTTCTCAGTTGGAATGGTGATAGCTTGGAGCCAGGGCCATCCCTTTAACTGGGGTGTAGCAGTTCTCTCGACTCTGGGCGTGGGCCTGATACTGCTTGTCACCCACTATTCGAACGAGTATTTCGACTACGAGACGGACTCGCTGAACGTGGAATACAACAAGTTCAGCGGCGGCTCCAGGGTGTTACCGGCGGGGTTAATCCCCAGGTCGCAGGCATTGCCGGCCACCTTCTTCGCCCTGGTGGCAGCCGTTATCGTCTGGCTCATTATCTGGTTTTACTTCAAGACCGGCCCCTTAACGATGGTCCTGGCTGCTTTCGGCTTACTCGGCGGCTACTTCTACACCGGGAAGCCCATTCAAGGGTCTTATAGAGGTGCGGGGGAACTCATTCTCGCAATCTGTACTGGCTGGCTCACTGTCAATACAGCCTATTACCTGCAAACGGGTACCTTCGCACTGATACCCACGCTGGTGTCCATACCCATTGCTATCCACGGCTTTCTGGCTATCTACCTCATGGAAATAGCTGACTACACCTCGGACCGCCTTGCGGGTAAAAAGACCCTGGTAGTAAGACTCGGGCGGGACCGAGCTGCATTGTTATGGGCTATCTTTGCGCCGACTTCCTTCCTGGCAATAACACTTGGCGTCCTGGGCGGGGTACCCCGCCTCATGGCTTTCCTTTCCGTGATACCTCTGGCGTTGATAGTCCGCAATATTCTGGCCGTAAAGAAGCAGGAATACAAGGACAGGAAGGCACTGGAGAAGATGTGCGCCACAGCGGTCGTTCTCCATGTGGTGACGAGCTTACTGTATATCCTGGCTTTCGCCCTACAGATATAAAGAAACTGTCACTTTAGCTACAGCTTTATCATCCTTTTCTCTACAGTGCCCTGCCCCCGGAAGTGGTACCACTTGTTAAGTTAGTCCCGCCACCAGGATGGCCTCAGGCGCTGGTGGCTTGTAACCCAACGAGCTATGCGGCCGGACCTGATTATATTCCTTCCTCCAGTCGGCAATCAATACCTTGGCCTCCTGCAGTGTGGTGAAGATTTCCCGGTTGAGCAGTTCATCCCTCAATTTGCCGTTGAATGACTCGATATACCCGTTCTCCCAGGGGCTGCCCGGCTCTATGAAGAGGGTCTTTACACCCAAGCGACTTAACCATCTCCTGACCTCCCTCGCGGTAAACTCCGGGCCATTATCGGAGCGGATGTGCTCCGGAATGCTCCTCAGTACAAACAGGTTAAACAGCTGGTCGATGACATCCTGAGCCGTGATGCGCCGCTCTACCAGTATTGCCAGACATTCCCGGGTGTACTCATCGAGTATAGTCAGTATCTTGAAGGCTCTGCCATCAGCCGTTCTCGACACCACGAAATCATAGCTCCAGACATGGTCCTTATGTTCCGGCCTGAGCCGGATACAGGAGCCATCATTGAGCCATAGCCGTCCCCGCTTGGGTTGTTTCTGGGGCACCTTCAAGCCTTCTTGTCTCCAGATTCTTTCCACTCTCTTGTGATTCACCTGCCAGCCTTTGTCCTGGAGTAAAGCCGTTATGCGGCGGTAACCGTATCTGCCGTACCTGGTTGCCAGGGTAGTGATATCGGCCGCCAGCCTTAATTCTTCCGGGCTTGTCTCATGACTACGGCGCTGGGTGTTTCTGGCTTGTCCCAGCACCAAGCAAGTCCGCCTCTCGGAGACTCTAAGCTGTTCACGCACTCTGGTGATTACCTGACGTCTCCGTGACGGGCTTAGAAGTTTCCCCGGGCAGCCTCTTTAAGGATAGCATTGTCCAGTGAGATATCAGCCACCAGCTTCTTCAGCCGGGCGTTCTCCTTCTCCAGTTCCTTAAGGCGCTTGGCCTGCTCCATCCTCATGCCACCGTATTCTCGACGCCAGCGATAATAAGTCTGCTCGGTGACACCCAGCTTCCTGCTAGATTCGCCTACTGTGGCGCCTTGGCTGAGCAGTACCTCAGCCTCACGCAGCTTGTTGATGATATGTTCGGGTTTGAATGCCTTTTTGACCATTGATTGCCCCCCTCTTTATTGTATTTCCAGTCTAACATTAAAACTGGTGCCGTTTTTGGGGGGCAGGTCAAGACCCCTTAAGGCCACTGCGAACAGGGTAAGCGCCATAAATATCCATGCCATCGTCATAAACAGCATACATTTGGGGGCGTTGCCCAGAGGGGCTTTTATCCGCAAGACAATGACCACGACTGTTAATATCAAAGGCAAAGTCAGTAATCCCACGGACAGCGGTGCATCGAATATCCCCATATGCCAGGATACGGGAACCAGTATGAATGCCCCCAGAGTCGTGGCTGCCTCTATCACCATTGAGGTCTTAACCTTTAACCTCAGTCCTACGGTGCTGATGTTGTATACATCGTCCTTTTGATTTTCCTTAATGTGCCCTCGACCCAGAGCGTGAGATGATTTCCTGAGCTTGTTTGTTACCTCGAAGCCTATGCCATGGATAAAAAGAAATAAAGCAAAGGCTATAATGAATTTATTCAATGATGCCACTAACAGCCAGCCTACGATGGGCAACAGCGCCATGCCCAGGGCGTGGGGGATAGGCCCCCAGGCGGTTTCTTTGAGTCTCAGAGGCGGCAATGAATATACCAGACCTACAACCCAGCCTGCTGTAATCGCTATTATCAGTTGATAGTTGCCGGTAATCAATAGCAGGGCCAGCAGCAGTGACCCGGCCAGGATATTTTGCAGAATAAAGACATTGCGGGCGGTTTTTGCCGTAAGCTCGCCGGTTACCAGCGGATTGCTGGGAATATACAGGCGGTCCTCCTCTCTGTCGGCGTATGTGTTGGCGTATTGAGCTATGGCTATGAGAACAGC
>VGNW01000142.1 GCA_016865955.1 Chloroflexota bacterium
TGAACCTCCGCCGTCGATTTCAAAAAGGTGCTCTAGTATACCATCTTCGGTAACAGGAATTATGACGCAATGATATATACTTCGGTAACACTTTATTTTGACGCAATACGGTGCGTCAGTCGCCTTAACGCGCTACAGCCCCCATCACACACAAAAGTCCAAGAATGTGCAACATAAGTCACAAGAGCTTGGTTTGTGTGATGCGAAGCTAGATATGTTTTATGGCTTACCTCTGTAGCTGATCAGTTTCATTCGGGGATGGACTTAAAATAAGGGCAGTTCTCCTGAGCCAACGCTACTTTCTTATTTGGCTTCCGAATCCCTCGCCAGGTAAACCATTGGGTGCCCCAGGCGTCATCAAACCGTCCCTTGGTACAGCGAAAATACTTTTTGTCGCCCCAGATACTGGATTCCAGCAGAGCACAGAACCGGCACTCCTTTTTCCTCAAGCGAAACTTCAAAGCCGTCACCTTAACCTCACAATTCTATCGTCCTACTTTGTCTTCAGTTTTTCTAATTACGATTTCCCCTTCTGAGGCGATGAGCAGCACCCTATCGCCGTAGTTGAACCCCGCGTCTATGAGCCAGTTGCCGGCGACCCTCACCCAGGGCACGTAGTTATTGTCCTGAGGCAGTCTGACTACCTTCAGGCTCTTTATCCTCTTCACAAAGCCTGCTCCTTCAGCGCCGGGAGGCCAGCTCCGGCGCACCCAGAATAATAGCCCTGCGCACTGTTTTTCGGTCATGGTGGAATTCTCTCGCTATCTGCTTCATGCCCTTTCCCTCCCGAAAGTAGGCTTGCCTGATGCGTTCCATCTGTTCCGTCTTGACCATCTTCGGCATCGCCAGCGTCTGACCCGCGGCTACCAGTAAAGGGGTGAGAGGGCGGCCGCGGATGTTCTCCCTGCTCACCTCGATGACCAGGCCTTTCTTTATCAGGGGAAAGCAGTGCCAGTCGAGTTCCCCGGGGGATATGCAGAGACGGGTGTAGAGGTCTCGCTTGCTGAGCCCGCCGTCGCTTTTCTGGAGGAGGGCAAGGATTTCCTCACCCAGGCGGTCCCCGCACCTTACCAGGGTGGGGGCAGGGTTGGCCATAGCCGTCTCCATGATTTTCTCTCCGTGCGCCTCGTCCAGAGCGATATACGAAAGGGCTTTATCCAGCTTGTAGTAACGGTGCCGGCACACCCGGTAGCCGTAGTCTCTCAGGAAAGCATAAACCCGTCTCGCCATGAAGCTGTCGGTTTCCAGCTCACTCAATCCCTTACTCCACGCCTCCCAGGCGGTGCAGTAGGTTTCCTGCACCAGGTCTTCCCATATCCCCTGGCGTCTCAGCTGCTCCTTCAGCCAGGCGGGAAGAAAGCGCACCCTTGAGAAGCACAACCTCGCTGCAGAGTCAGCGGGACCAAGTTCATGGTCAACCGAAGCGAATTCGATGTGCATGTTCCCCCCTTCCTTCGGATAAGAAAATGGGCACTCGAACGAGTGCCCATCTCAGGCATATCCCTTCCTTCTTGCCTTTGATAACAGAAAGGACACCCGAAGGGGTGTCCTTCTCACTGGCAAAGAGGCAGCCTGTTAAAACGCAAAAAGACCCTCCATAGCGGAGAGCCCCTTTGCTTTCCTTTAATTCAAACTATATTCGCAACCCCTCGGGGTGAATTCTCGGGATGAACCCCTCGGGGTGAACCCTTCAGGGCGAGCCTTCAGGACGAGCCCTCGGGATGAACCCGAAGGGGTTATTTGCTCAAATAGTGTGCAATCGCCCGATTGCATATCGCTTCAACCTGCTCTTGAATCTCAACGGGCAAACTCTGCCCGTATCTGATAGCCTTGCGCCTCTTATTCTTTGACACGGCTTTAAGAGGTTCGGCAATATCCACATGAAGTCTGGTAAAACTTGAAGCAATCCTAATCTTGGCAAACGGCTTGAAGGTGAGACCGCTAACCCCTAGACTTTCAAGGTAGTATTGGGGTTGCCCTTCAAAGTATATATCCCGACTGATAGCGTTAAAACTACCCCTTAAAGCCCCAAGTTCGGGGATACGGTGCAACTGGCGTGAAATGATACGATTAAGGTATGCTTTAGCTTCTCTGTCATCGGCAACCCAATCCTTTATTAAGCCGATGATGTAATTCTCGTAGTGATGGGCTTGGGGATTGGTGCATGGCGATTCCCCATAGACGCAAAAGCCACCACTACGCTGGAATATCTCGACTAATCGGGATTGCCTTGCGGGTGTTGCCCAATGCGGCATATATTCCCCCTTCCTGTCTTGCCCTATAGCGGGGGTATATCGCTTGTCCTTCCATGCTGGAAGGATTAGGCGGTTACCAGTTCCGCCTCGTTTGGGGTTGCGGCTTCCCTGTCCTTCATGGCTTCGCTCATGGCTTCCGCTATGGCTTTGTCGAGGGCTTCCTTATCCTTCATAACTATCGGTCTGCCTGCTTCGGCGTTTAAGCGTACTTCGTTCGAGTAGCCTTCGGTGTCGGACTTGCGAACCGAGCCAGCATAGTGTTGCAGGTTAGCTATGAAGTTCTCACGGACTAGCTTGACACTTTCCGCCAGTTCTTTCGCTACCCGTATGACAGGCTTGCCCGACCTCTCGTTGAACTTGACGGTCTTGTCGGGGTTATAGGCTAACCGCAGCGGTGCGCCTAATGCCTCATGCGGGATAGCGGTTGCCTTTGCGGTGTTGGTGGCGGTGAAGAACGGAAGCCAGACTGTTTCAAGGTCAACGCTCCATACCTTGCGCCCTTGACTCTTAACCTGCGGTTTGAGCAGACTCGCTATATATTCGGGGGTAGTTATCATCGCTTCACCTCTCAATGTAGATTAGCGATATACCCCCGATATAGGGCAAGACCTCTTATAATCCGCTAGATTCAATACTTTTCGTCCTTCCGCACTCGGACGGAAGGACTAATCCGTATTGAGCTAATCCCCTTGCGGATTCATCCCGAGGGCTCGTCCTGAAGGCTCGCCCTGAAGGGTTCACCCCGAGGGATTGCGAATGTTTGTTAAGGTTCAATTGAAGCTATTTTGCTTCGTCTGCAATATCATGATTGCACAAAATGTCCTATAGTTCAGCAACAAAATGAACCTATATTCTCGTGAAGGGTTTTGTGAAAGGCATTTTGGGGAATAAATACGAAACTTCATTGAGCTAATAAGGCATAAAATCCGCGGAGGTTTAGGCGCTCACTTACTGCCTGCTTCACAGGGAGTACCGTGCCCTCACAAGGGTTTTGCAGGCGTGCTTTTGTAGCTGTCTATCAGGTGATATGCTCTCTTCGAGGGGAAAAGGTCGGTCAGTCCTGCCGCCTCTTAACGGCCTAAAACTCGCCTGCCGATGGCTCGAAGCCCTTCTCTGGCTACAGCCCGTATGCGGAGCTCATTGAGCCTTTTAGCTGAGGGGCGGAAGCACCAGCGACAACTGAGGGAAGATGAGTGATGGTCTTGATATTGTAGACCTCAACAGGATGTGTTATATTAAGGTCGACACCGTGATCCTATTTGGGCAAGACCTCATAGCTCTTATGGCAGGTTGTCAACCTGATTTATGGGATCAGTGTCAACCTGATTGTTTGAAAACTTAATAGAATTTAGGCCGATTCCAGCTTCAAAAACGCCCTGAAAATCAGAAATTTGTCAGTATTACTTTTAATCAGGGTGTCGGGGGTTCGAGTCCCCCACCGCTCACCAGGGTAATATTCCGAATCTGAAACCGCTCGATTTGAGCGGTTTCGGTGTTTATCGGACAAATTTCGACACCCAGACTCGACATCAATTTGGGGTTATATCAGGCTCAATATCACATCAATTTCAGGTCAAGGATTTTTGACCTGCAGGCGAAAGGAGCCCAAACAGTACTATACCATTTTTCCCGAAATTGGGTTGACGGCGACAACAATCTCTCCAGGTAACCGGAACAATTTGACCCGTTCCTTGCTTTTTACCGTATATCCGGCTTCCCTTAGAGATCGTTCCACGTAGATTGGTCTGCAATCAACGTATTTTGGCCATTTGTTATGGAACCACTCATAGAATCTCAAGAATATTGACTTCCCATTCTCCTTTGACATACTGACAACTACAAGCCTGCCCTCCGGTTTAAGCGCTCTCTTTATCTGTTCGAGCACTTTCGGAATCTCAGGAGTATCAAAGAGCTCAAGGGTAAAGCTCATAAATACGGCGTCAAACATGCTTTCATCAAATGGTAGATTGGCTGCATCCCCACAAAATAGCTTGACTCTATTCTCGAGGCCTGCTTTTTCTAGCCTTTCCTTCGATATTTCCATCATGCCTGTGGAAATATCGATGCCGTATGCTGTACCCTTTGGGCCTACAGATTCTGCTATCCGCTTCAGACAGTGTCCAGTACCGAAGCCAATCTCCAATACAGTTTCACCTTCTGAAACCGCCAGACGTCCCAAAGCCGTTTCCGTATACTTTCGCTCGTACACCCATGTCAGGTAGTCATAATACCTGCTGAGCCTGTCGTAAGATCGCTTAGCTTCCTCTTTGGTTCTGGGGACCGGAAGGATGTCCGGTGCCTTTGGCTCGTTTTTTTTATGCATTTCTCCCGACCTAAGCCTACCACACCTTGGGCTAGGCATAAAGAGCGTCCAGTTTTGCCCACAGTGAGGAGAGACTAAATTGAGTGCTTGTTCATTCCACGCTATCAGGATATATGCTATGTAGCTTGTTTATGCTATGTCTATGTAAAAACTCTTCAGCAATTCAAGGGTGTCTCGTCTTGGCGACCAATAGTCCGGGCCACCAAGAGGTAGTTCGAAAATATATTCCTCAAGCGATTCTGCTGTTATACCAGGCTCAGCCTCGATCATCCACTGGCATTGATGAACAACTTCATTCAGGCAGCCAATGGATGATCTGCTCGCTGAAGTTGTATAGTTAAAATCCGATGCATGGGCTAATTCCTCTCTAATCGCTATAGGGGAAGCTCCAACTTCATATAGAACCCGACCCAAGTGTTGCCGGAAGATATTCTCAAGATCATGCATTCTAGCGGGAAGTATGAGAGATATACCAGTACGATTGCTCATGAAGACGAAAAGACGCCTCGTACCGGAACGTAGCTCCTTTCCATACCAATCCCCCAAGACCGAACCGGAAGCTTCAGAAGCATCCGCTTTGCGATTGAGGCGCTTGAGAAATTCTTTAGTACAGCATAGATTTACCATCTGGGATCTCACCATTTATTATAACGCAGGCGATAGTATCCACAGGGATGATATGTTAATTATTCCTTTGCTGCAACCTAAGGAACGCTATACAGATTCGGCAGAACCGAGAAATGTGACCTGATGCTACGATTGCACAAAAGTCAGTGCTGTGCAACTGCAGTCTAGCTCGTTACCTTGATCGATAAATCGCTCGAACATAGAAAAGCCCGAACTCAAGCGTCGCCCTGGGTAAACCGATTATCACTTGAACTTCTTGTACCCGGCGATAAAGTCTTTGGGACTGGCAATCTGGATATTCATGTACTCTTTAAGTGCTGTGAGGTTTTTGTCTCCTGAGACGATGCAATCGGCCCTTAGTGCAACTGCGCATTCAACGAACTTATCGTCATCCGAGTCTTTTTCAACCACATGCAGTTTAGGGGTCTTTGCTGTGAATACCACATGGAAGCCGTGCGCAAAAAGCCCCAACAGCTCTTCCAACTCACGCTCGTTTTGTAGGCCGAGACGACGGAGTACCTCTACGTATTCATCGATAATAGGTTTGGATAAACAAAGAATTATTTCCCCTGTCTTCCAGAGGTCTACTATCTTACGGGGGTTGCCGCCGAAAAAGGATGAAACGAAGACGTTGGTGTCCAGCACGACCTTGATCATGTTTCGGCTCTCACTTTTTTAACGGCCTTTTGAATCTCTTCAGATCCAATCCCTCTTGAGGTGAGTTTGCTGCCGATCCGCTCCCATAGATCATCGATGTATAAACTGATATCCCGGCTCTTGATGTATTCCTCTAGCAGCTCCCTGACAACCTCGCTGACGCTCTTCCCCTCTGCCTTGGCTAGGTTGTTGATTTTGTCTTTGAGAGCAGGATCAATTCGAACTATCATTTGAGTGCTCATATGTAACCTCCATGCGTGCTATATCGTATATACAATATAACGAAATAAGCAGTATGTCAAGAGAGCGAATTGACTCATAATTATTGTTACCGAAATAGGTATCGTTGCGTCAATAATAGTGTTACCGAAAGGAGGCTAGGTGACACTTCGTGGTGACTCAGTGGAACCACGACGCAGCATACTGGAATATGC
>VGNW01000143.1 GCA_016865955.1 Chloroflexota bacterium
AAGGAGGTCAACTGGGGACAGATACCTATTGAGACGCTGCTGCGCGGCGCCGAGCATGTGGGGAAACGCACTATTGCATACATGACACTCACCGGCGTTACCTTCAATGCCGAGGAAGCGAAAGCTGCCGGACTGGTGAACAGGGTGGTTCCTCACGACCAGTTAATGCCGGAGGTTATGAAGCTCGCTGAGGGAATGAAACAGGGAGCGCCGCTGGCACAGAGGATGATAAAAAGGGTGCTGAATCGAAAGTGCCGTGAGGACTGGGATTGGACATGCCTCATGATGCCGACTATCTTTTCCAGCGAGGATGTTGCTGAGAGCATGAAGGCATTTAAGGAAAAGAGAAAGCCGCAATTTAAGGGCAGATAGAAATCGGGAGAAAGGAGGAGTATTCATGTTCGACGAAAAAACCTTAGCGGAAGCCAAGAAATTTCAGGAGCAGTGGCAGGAGGCTATTACCAAGATATATCAGGGTAAAGACTTCGCAGCCAAGACAAACTCGGGGATACCGATAAAACCCGTTTACACGCCGCTGGATGTCCAGGACATTGATTACGTCAAAGACATCGCTATGCCCGGGGCTTATCCCTATGTGAGAAGCAATTACCCCATCCATTACCAGTTCCAACCCTGGGTGAACCAGCCGGTGCACGGCTACGGCCTGCCCGAGCACACCAAGGAACGAATGGAAGCCCTGACCAAGGCGGGAATGGAGGGGTACTTCGGTACACGCAGCTATAACCTGGTGTGGGACTATCCGGGGTATTTCGGCATTGACCCCGATGAGCCGGATGCCGAGGGTTACATAGGGAAAGACGGGGTTTCCTGCAACACGCTCGACGATTTCGACCGCATGGTTGGCGGTCTGGATTTGGCGAAGAGCAACATCATTCTGATAAACGGCGATACCCTTCCCATGTTTGCGTTATACATTGCCTACGCCGAAGGCAAAGGCGTACCCCGGGGCAATCTGCGCGGTAATACGATGAACTGGGTGTTCACCGCCTGGTATGCGCCCAACTTCATGTGGGAGACCGAGGACGCGCTGAAGCTGGCTACTGAGAACATACACTTCTGCGTCAAGAATATACCGCGCTGGAACCACACGAATATACAGGGGCACGCAATATCGGAAACGGGCGCCGATGCTATTCACCAGATGGGCTTCTGCCTCGGTACTGCCCGGTGTGTAGCGGATTCCTGCAAAGCCGCAGGGCTCAATCCGGATGATTTCTTGACCGGCATAGGTTTCCAGATAGCGCAGTGCAACGATTTTTTCGAATACATCTGCATGTTCAGGGCATGGAGAAAGCTCTGGGCTCAGATAACTCGTGAGAGATTCGGGGCAACCAAGCCGGCAGCTATGCATTTGAGAACGCATACCAATACTTCCTGCTTCGAGCTGGTAAAGCAGCAGCCACTGAACAATATCATCCGCAGCGCCTACCACGCTCTGGGCGCGGCGCTTTCCGGCACTACCGCGATGCAGATACCGGCTTATGATGAGCCTATCGGCATACCCACAGAGGAGTCTGCTATTCTGACGCTCAGAATTCAGCAGATTCTTGTCCATGAGACAGGCATAACCAAAGTCGGCGACCCTCTGGCAGGCTCATACTATGTGGAGTGGCTGACCAAGAGGATGGAAGAGGAAGGCAAGAAGATTCTCAAGGAAATCGATGATGCAGGCGGATTTGTCAAAGCCCACAAGGAGGGCATGCTGGCGAGAGTGCTGAGAAAAGGCTGCGACCAGTGGAGAGAGGAGATCGAGACTAATAAAAGAGTTGTGGTTGGCTGGAACAAGTATCAGACGGCGGAATCTCTGAAAGTACAGGCATTCAGGCCTGACCCCGAGGTCGCCAGAGTCTCGATAGAGAGAGTGAAAGAATACAAGAAGCATAGAGACCAGGCGAAGACCGATGCGGCTCTCAACGGCATTGTGGAAGCATGCAAGAAGTTGAAGGCTGGCGAGTACGGCCATGTGATGCCGGCGTGCATTGAGGCTGCCAAGGCTCGCGCCACCGCAGGTGAGATTTCCAAAGCATTGCGGAAGGTCATGAGGTGGGGGCCTGAATACAACGTAATGTTGAAATTCTAGGTGCCTGACTAAATGAGCAATTGAGAAAGGAGGAGCAGGGAATTGTCTAAAAACGGGAGACCGAAGGTTCTGCTGGTGAAGCACTGGATAGATATACATGATCGCGGCCTTAGATTGATTGCCTCTCGCTGTAAAGATGCTGGCTTCGAGGTAGTTTACGCCAGCTACAGCCAGCCCGAGGAAGTGGTGAAGATGGCTGTTCAGGAAGACGTTGACGTCATTGGTATGAGCTTCTTCACCAGCGCTTACGAGGCGCATTTGCCCAAGGTGATGGAAGGGCTTAAGAAGAATCACATGAAGCACGTCATGGTGGTTCTGGGCGGTGTAATCCCTGACGAAGATTACGACTGGCTCAAGAAACAGGGCGTCAGGGATATCTATGGCGCCGGTTCGGACATAAACAAGTTTATCGAGCTTGTTAAAGCAGAGGCGCATAAGCATAAATAAGGGCGATTCAGGCAAGCGAGCCGAATTGCCAGGAAGGAGCGCATGATGGCATACGAAACTATATTAGTAGAGAAGAAGGACAGGGTCTGCAAAATTACATTCAACAGACCGCAGGTATTGAATGCCTTCAACCCGCAGATGTCCGATGAGCTTAAAGTAGCCGTGAAGGACATCGCTGCCGACAAGAATGTCAGGGTTGTGGTTATCACCGGAGCCGGCGATAGGGCATTTATGGCTGGCGCTGACATCGACAAGACGATATTCAGATGGGTGGATATTACCAAGAAGGGCGGCAAGGTCATCGACGACCACAAGGTGTACTTCTCGCCCAACATGCTCGAGGATTTGCCTCAGCCGGTGATTGCAGCAATCAATGGCTTCGCTTTCGGTATGGGCTGTGAGATTGCTCTGGGCTGCGATATCAGGATAGCCACCGAGACCTCGCAGTTCGGACAGCCGGAGATAAAGCTGGGCATCATGTGCGGCGGCGGCGGCAGCGTGAGGCTGACTCGCCTGGTGGGGAGAGGCAAAGCTATGGAAATGTGCCTCACGGGAGACCCCATCGATGCCAAAGAGGCATACCGCATCGGTCTGGTCAATCAGGTAGTGCCTCCCGCTGAACTGGAGAACGCTGTCAACGCCATGGTGAAGAGGCTGATGTCCAAGGGTGCCGTAGCTTTAGCCTCCACCAAGAAGAGCATCAATGCAACAGTGGAGATGGGTTTGAAGGCTGCCATAGAGAACGAGGGGCACCTCTTCTCCGACATCTTCAAGACCCAGGATGCCGAGGAGGGAGCTAAGGCATTCCTGGAGAAGAGAAAGCCCAACTTCCAGGGCAAATAAATCCTGCTAGAGGTAGCATGGAGCATCCGCTCCATGCATGTGTTGAAGAAGTGGTTGGAGCAGATGCTCCAACCTACCCATGGTAGACGAGACGAAAAAGGAGCAGGCTGGCTTCGCCAGCTTGCTCCTTTTATTTCTTTCGTGACCTTGGCTTATTTCATTCGGGGCAAGCCCAATCCAGCCCAGGCAATTATGTTCCTCTGTATTTCGTTGGTGCCCATGGAGATATTCCAGACGAAGGACTGCTGATACCATGTCTGGAAGAAACCTTCGAAGGGGCTCCATTTGGACAGCTCGACCTGTCCGTATACTCCAAGGATGTCCAGGGCAGTCATGTTCAAACGAGACCACAGCTCTCCGGCAAAGATTTTCACTGCTGAGGCATCGAAGGCAAGCATCTGGTGCTTGCTCTGTGCGTCTGCTATGCGATAGGCGAGGGTGCGAGCCGCCATCAGGTCGCAGGCGATTTGAGCAAGCCTGTTGCGGATAATGGGGTTCTTTGCTAACGGCTGACCTTCCACTTTCGTCTCGTTGCAGTAGCCTATCAGCATTTCAAACTGTTTGTGCATTGCCATAATCGAGTTGAGATTGGAGCGCTCGAACGATGCCAGAGCCTGAGTCACCTGCCAGCCGTCGCCTTCCTTGCCGACCACATTCTTCACAGGAACGTGAACATCGTCAAGGAAAACCTCGTTGTAGAGGTGACCTCTGTTCATGTAGTACAGGGGTTTCACTGTGACGCCCGGCGTTTTCATATCGAACAGAATGAAGGTAAGACCTTTCTGCTTGCGGTCGACATTGGTCTGAGTTCTGACTAGGGCGAAAGCCCAGTGGCCGCGATGCGCCCCGGTACTCCAGGTCTTTTGTCCGTTTATCACGTACTCGTCGCCTTTTCTCACTGCTGTTGTGGTGAGGCCGGCTAAATCCGAGCCTGCGTTGGGCTCGCTCCACAATTCGCACCACTGTCTTTCTCCGGAGCGTATCGAAGGCAGAAACTCCCTCTTTATCTCATCGCTGGCTGTTTCGAGGAGCGTGGGGGCGAGCATATCGACGCCGAAGACGTCTACTCCGGGCACATCGTAGTATCCCGTAGCCTCAGCCAGAAAGACCTTGTCCATGCGAGTCCCCTGACCGCCGTATTCCTTGGGCCAGCCCAGGCAGAGCCAGCCTCTCTGAGCCATTTTTCTGGCACAGTCAAGGTGATACTGCCAGCCCTCCTCGGTATCGTAGCGTCCTTCCAGTCCCGTGAAACCTTTCGGCTTATTCTTAGCTAGTTCTTGGCAAACATCGAAGAACTCCTGGCGGAGCTTGGCCTGCTCATCTGTCAGTTTGAAATTCATTTTTAACCTCGATTACCTTATTGCTTGTCCAGCCCCAGTTCTTTTACTGCCCCTTCCTTCAAGATGAACTTCTGAATCTTGCCCGTAGGGGTCATAGGGAATTCGGTTACGAACTTGACGTACTTGGGAGCCTTATAGTTCGCCATACTCTCTCTGGCGAACTTTATTATCTCTTCCTCTGTGGCGGTCTGCCCCTCCTTCAGCTTCACGAACGCCATCGCTACTTCCTGCATTCTCCTATCGGGTACGCCGACCACGGAGACCATGCTTATCTTGGGATTGGTCATGAGGAAATGCTCAATCTCCGCAGGATAGGCATTTACGCCTCCGGTGATGAACATATCCTTAAGCCTGCCGGTTATCTTGATGTATCCCTTCTCGTCCATGGTGCCGAGGTCTCCGGTGCGGAACCATCCGTCCTTGTTGAACGCCTTCCTGGTCTCCTCAGGCTGCTTGTAGTATTCCTTCATCACATAGAAACCCTTGCTGCATAGCTCTCCCTGAGTTCCCCGCGGCAGCTCTTTCCCTGTGTCGGGGTCAAGCACCTTCAGGTCGCAGTCGGGGAATATCAACTTGCCGGCGGTGTACGCAATCACTTCGGGTGGGTCGCCGGGCTGGGTCATGGTGCTTACGCCCGTGTTCTCGGTCAGACCGTAGGCGTTTATCAGGTCTTTTATCCCCATCTTCGTGATGACTGTTCTGACGAGGTCGGGAGAGACATCGGCGCCGCCGATAACGGATGCCTTGATTTTGAATTTGCGCTTGGGGAAGTCGGGATGCTCGAGCATCATAATATACATGGTGGGCGAGCCGGTGAACTTGGTGACGCCTTCCTCCTCAATGAGCCTTAAGCCCTCGCCGAGGTCGAACTGCTCCATCGGCACGATGCAGGCGCCGTTGCATGCCCCCAGCAGCATACCGGTCATATTGCCCATATTGTGGCTGAAGGGAGAGACAACCAGGATGCGGTCTTTATCATCCATCTGGAATCTGTTGCTGACCGCTTCCATGACGCGGCTGTACTGGTAGTTGGTGGTCACCACGCCCTTGGGGAAGCCCGTAGTTCCCGAGGTGAAGGGAATGATATAAGTGTCTTCGGGTTTGACCTTCTCCTGAGCCTTCTTCACAGCTCCGCTGCTGGCATAGTCCTTGCCCGATTCCACTACTTTATTGTATTCTAGCATACCCGGATAGCTCTTATCGCTGCGCATGATGACTCTTTTGAGCAAGGGCAGCTTCTTTGATTTGAGTTCTCCCGGCTTGCACTCCTTAAGCTCCGGCAGTAGCTCATAAATCATGGGTACATAGTCTGTCTTGATGAACTGGTCCATCACGAAGATAGTGGTGGTATCCGACTGCCTGCAGATATATTCCACCTCGTGGACTCTGTATCGCGTATTCAATGGAACCACAGGCGCGCCTATCTTGATGCAGGCGAAGTGAGCGTAAACCCATTCGGGTATGTTGCTCATCCAGATAGCGACCTTATCCCCTTTCTTTACACCCAATTTCAGCAGGGCGTTAGCCAACGAGTTTACCCT
>VGNW01000144.1 GCA_016865955.1 Chloroflexota bacterium
TATAGTTTTAATCGCCTTTTTAATCGACCCCCCATCGAGAAATTTCGAAGGGCTGTAGCAGCCCATTCCGCCGGTATTCAAGCCCGTATCGCCATCGTACGCCCTTTTGTAATCGCGCGCGGTTACCATCGGCACAACGGTTACCCCATCCGTGAAGGCAATAAGGCTCGTCTCCCTGCCCACCAGGCACTCCTCGACCAGCACCCGGTTGCCGGCATTGCCGAAGACGCGCGCCTCCATGATGTCCGAAAGCGCCTTCAGCGCCTCATCGGTGGACTGCGCCACAATAGCGCCCTTGCCCGCTGCCAGCCCGTCGGCTTTGATTACCACAGGAGCAGGCTGCTTTTTGACATAAGCCCTGGCTTCCTCATAAGAGGTGAAAACGGCGTCCCTGGCGCAGGGTATCCCGTATTTTTGCATCAGCCTCTTGGCAAAGACTTTGCTCGATTCGATCAGCGCAGCATCTTTGGTTGGGCCGAAAGCCCTTATGCCCATGCTCTGCAATTTATCGACAATACCCGCAGCCAAAGGCGCCTCGGGCCCGACTACCACCAGGTCGATCTTCTTTTCCTGTGCCGCTTCAGCTAGAGCTTCCAGATTGTTTGGAGATATGTCCAGGTTGCTGGCTATTCCAGAGGTGCCGGCGTTTCCCGGGGCTACATAAAGCCCGGTCACCTTCTTGCTGAGAGAGAGCTTCCATGCCAGAGTATGCTCTCTCGCTCCCCCGCCGACAACCATTATCTTCACCGGAGACTCCCCTCCACAACCGGGCAAGACACCCTCACGACATCGCAAACACCCATATTATGCCCACGGATCCCAAAAGGTCTACCTTTCATCTCGAGCGGACTACTCCCACTCTATCGTTGAAGGCGGTTTTGAGGATATGTCATAGACCACGCGGTTGACTTCAGGTACCTCGTTGACGATACGATTGGAGATGCGAGCCAGAACATCGTAAGGAAGACGTGCCCAATCTGCGGTCATTGCATCCTCGGAAGTAACTGCACGCAACGCCACCATATAGCCATATGTCCTGGCATCGCCCATCACGCCCACACTCCTCACAGGCGTCAACACGGCGAAGCTCTGCCAGAGCTGGCGATACAGTTTCGCCTTTTTAATCTCGTTCATCACAATCCAATCGGCAGCGCGGAGTATCTCCAGCCTCTCCTTCGTCACCTCGCCAATGATACGAATGGCAAGGCCGGGACCGGGGAACGGCTGCCGGTAGACCATCTCCTCCGCTAAGCCCAATGCCAGCCCCACCTCCCGCACCTCATCTTTAAACAGATAGCGCAGAGGCTCCACCAGGGCGAGTTTCATCCTGCTGGGCAGCCCGCCCACATTATGATGAGTTTTGATTGTAGCAACAGCTTTATTCCCTGATGAAGCGCTTTCGATGACATCCGGATATAAAGTGCCCTGAGCCAGGAAATCAACCTTTCCGATTTTGGCAGCTTCCTCTTCGAATATTTTCACAAACTCCTCGCCGATGATATGACGCTTCTCCTCGGGGTCGATCACGCCCTTGAGCCGCGACAGGAATCTCTTGCTGGCGTCAACATACACCAGGTTCACTTTTAAGTTCTTCTGGAAGGTATTAAGAGTGCGTTCCACCTCTTCCCTTCGCAGCAGCCCGGTGTTCACAAATATACAGGTCAACTGGTCGCCGATGGCGCGGTGAATCAGTGTAGCCACTACCGAGGAGTCCACGCCTCCTGAGAGAGCACAGATAACCCTGCCTTTGCCCACCTGCTCCTTGACTCGCTGAATAGCCTCGGCAGCAAAGCTGCCGGGCGTCCAGTTGCCGCTGCACCCGCAGACCTTATAGAGAAAATTCTGCAGTATGGTTTTGCCTTGAGGAGTATGAACTACCTCGGGATGAAACTGCAATCCGATGAGACCGTGTTCGTTGCCCATAGCAGCGATGGGCGAGTTCTCCGTATAAGCTATGACGGTGAAGCCCGGCGGCATCTCTTCAATCCGGTCGCCGTGGCTCATCCACACCGGCATCTCAGGCGGCAAGCCATCGAACAGAGGAGTGCTTACCGAGTTCTGGTGCAGCACGGCAAGACCGTATTCCCGTCTCGTGCCGGGTGCTACCTTGCCACCAAGCTGATGTGACAGAAGCTGCATTCCGTAGCAGATGCCCAGTACCGGCAGGCGGCTTTCGTAAACATAAGCCGGAGCCTGCGGGGCATCCGGTTCGTATACACTGCTCGGGCCGCCGGAGAGGATAAAGCCTTTAGGCCGCAGCGGAGCGACTTTGTCCCAGGGAGCATCGTAGGACATGACCTCGCAGTAGACGCGGCATTCCCGCACTCTGCGAGCAATGAGCCAGCTATACTGAGAGCCGAAGTCAACTATAACCACCGCCTCTCGCTCGGTCCCGCCCTTTTCTTCGGGCTTCGCTCGAGGCTCTGCTTTGGTTCCGCCCTTTGCTATCTCCAGGTAGGCTGAGACCTCCACATCCCCGCTCACCGCGACACGGTGGCTCTCCTGCCCGTCCTTTTGCATCGTCAACTCTCGCCTCCTGCCATCGACCCAAGCTTACCAAAGTGATATACTGAAGTCAATATAAAATGGCTGGTAATTGTACCGGGAGGCTTTTGCCCAGATGACAGAGAATCCCTCTATGAAACGGCAGATAAAACTTGCGGTAGAGGTGCTCAAAAAGGATGGTATTGTCGCCTATCCCACCGATACCGTTTACGGACTGGGAGCCGACCCGCTAAACGAAAAGGCTGTAGCCAGAATATACGAGGTTAAGAACCGCCCCCGTAACTCACCCCTGCCCCTGCTTCTCGCTGACAAGTCAGACCTGTTAAAGGTTTCCCTCATAGTACCCGAGATAGCATGGCGGCTGGTGGAACAGTTCTGGCCCGGCGGCTTAACGCTGGTTGTCAAGAAAAGCGACTGGGTGCCTGATAGCATAACCGCGGGTGGCGATACTGTAGGAGTACGGGTTCCCGACCACCCCGTTACAATTGCGCTTATCAGGGGTCTGGGCAACCCTATAGTCGGAACCAGTGCCAATCTTTCGGGAAAGCCGAGCCCCGTCACTGCGCAAGAGGTTCGTGCTCAGTTGGGGAACAAAGTCGATTTAATCGTAGACGGAGGCAGGTGCCCCGGCGGTATTGAATCTACGGTCGTTGATATAAGCAGTGCCTTTCCCGTTATTGTCAGAGAAGGAGCTATACCAGCAGACGCTATTACGCAGGTTTGCGGCACTCTGCTGACAAAGCCCTGACAGCCTGAGCCAGCTCACCCCCGAGCCTTCCAGCCTTATTTAATACCCTGAGATTGTTCGGAATATTTGGAAAAGGACGCGGTATTCTAATAACTCCCTACAAAATTGGGAGGATAAGAGAGGATTGAAGATAGAGATCCAAAATCTTTCTACTTTTCATAATCATAGACTTTTGGCAGATTATGGTATAATATCAGACACACATCTGAGAAGCATCGAAAGAATCATTCAAAGAATGCGCATTGCCGTTGGTTCAGACCATGCCGGATACACCATGAAGCAGGCCATAGTCGGCTTGCTTAGCGAGTTGGGACATAGTCACGAAGATTTCGGGTGTTTCAATACCAGCTCGGTGGACTATCCCGACATTGCACAACTGGTGGCTAAAGCGGTATCCAGTAAAAAATTCGACCGCGGCATACTTATCTGCAGCACCGGCACAGGCATGTGCATGGTGGCAAACAAGATTCGCGGCATCAGGGCGGCTGTCTGCCATGATACTTTCAGCGCCCGCAGAGCCAGAGAGCATAATGATGCCAACATCCTTTGCCTCGGCGAATGGGTCATAGGGCAGGGACTAATGCGTGAGATTGTTACCACTTTCTTGAGCACTGACTTCGCCGGGGGCAGACACGCTCGCAGGGTGGAGAAAATAAACGCAATCGAGCACTCATAAGAACCTTATTGAAATGGTTGCAGCAGGGAGATACCAGACTTGGCGAATTTGCTGGACAGGATAAACAGCCCATCCGACCTGAGAGGACTTACTTTCGAGGAGCTGAACCAGCTCGCCGATGAAATTCGCTGTGAGATGGTCAATACGGTCACGAAAACAGGCGGCCATCTCGCCTCCAGTTTAGGAGTCGTTGAGCTTTCACTTGCGCTGCACAGGGTGTTCGACAGCCCTAACGACAAGATAATCTGGGATGTGGGGCATCAGAGCTACGCCCATAAGCTGCTTACCGGCAGAAGAGAGAGATTCGATACGCTCAGGCAACACAAAGGCATATCAGGATTCCCCGACCGCAGCGAAAGTCCTCACGACGCTTTCGGCACCGGACACGCCTCCACCTCCATATCGGCGGCTCTGGGCATCGCTGTGGGACGCGACCTGGCGGGTGATGATTTCAATGTCATCGCTGTAATCGGCGATGGCTCCCTTACCGGAGGGATGGCATTCGAGGGATTGAACCATGCCGGACATCTGAAAACAAGAATGATAGTCATTCTCAACGACAACGCCATGGCTATTTCACCGAATGTCGGCGGTCTGGCGCGGTCGCTGAATAAGGTTACCCTCGACCGCAGATACTACAAAGCCAAAGAGGAAGCGGAACGGGTGATTCCTGTGCTTCCCGGAGGCAAAACTGTCTGGTCCTGGATGAAACGAATCAAGACAGGCATCAAGGGCTTGATTCTTCCTACACAACTCTGGGACTCCTTTGGTTTCAAATATATCGGACCCATCAACGGGCACAACATAGCCGCACTGGAGGAAGCTCTGCTCAGGGCACGCGATTATCTCCCCGGCCCCGTCTTTGTCCACATCGTCACCACCAAGGGAAAGGGATATGAACCCGCCGAGGAGGACAGCATAAAGTTTCACGGGGTTTCGGGCAAGAACAGTGTGAGCAACGGCATCCCGTCTTATAGCGAGGTCTTCGGCAAGACGCTGCTGCGCCTATTCCAGGAAAATGAAAGGCTGGTAGCTATCAGCGCAGCTATGACAGAAGGAACCGGTCTGAGCATTGTCGCCAAAAAGTACCCCAAACGGGTTTTCGACGTCGGCATCTGCGAGCAACATGCCGTAACCTTTGCCGCCGGCCTTGCCGCACAGGGTCATATCCCGATTGTTGCAATATATTCCACATTTTTGCAGAGAGCATTCGACCAGATCATCCACGATGTGTGTATTCAGAACCTGCCGGTGGTTTTCGCCTTAGACCGCGCCGGTATTGTAGGTGAGGACGGTAAAACTCATCAGGGCATGCTGGACCTTTCTTATCTCAGTTGCATACCCAATTTGGTTGTAGCTGCGCCGCGCGACGAAAACGAGCTGGGACACATGCTCTACACAGCAACACGGGCTAACTGTCCTATGGCTGTTAGATATCCCCGCGGCAGCGGATTGGGCATACCGATAGATGAGAAATTTAAGGAGTTAACCGTAGGCAAGGGAGAAGTCGTCAAAACAGGCACCGACCTTGCCATCGTTAGCTTAGGATGTGCCGTGGCACCCTCTCTGGAGGCCGCCTGGTTGCTACACGCCAAAGGCATTGATTGTGCGGTAGTCAACGCCCGTTTCGCCAAGCCCTTGGATTCCGAGCTTATTCTCGAAATCATGAGCAAGACAAACGGACTGGTTACAGTGGAAGAGAACGTCCTGGCGGGCGGCTTCGGCAGCGCGGTGCTCAGCCTTCTCTCCAGCATCGCTGGCATCCGCGCTCTACGCATCGGCATTCCCGATGAATTTGTGGAACACGGTGCGCAGGAACTTCTCCGTGCCAACTATAAATTAAATGCCGAGGGCATTGCGCAGCGCATCCTGTCATTCTTCCCCGAGTTTGCTCGCCGCTCTCGCACTTCGAAAGCCATGGGATAGATGCAAAGCTAATCGAAGGTTCAATAGGGCCGCCTTTAGAGACACAATATTACTGATATGTCGAGGTAATTATGACAGACCTGGAATCCATCTGGAAGCGATACAGGGCAGATCTCGAGGCAGAACTGAAATTCGCCGTGGGCGAAGCATCTCTGCCCATGTATAACATGATGCGGTACCATCTGGGGTGGCTCGACAGACAGGGCAGGCCGCAGACTGCAACAGCGGGTAAAAGGCTGCGTCCCATCCTTTGCCTTCTTGCCTGCCAGGCAGTGAACGGGGACTGGAGACAGGCTTTACCA
>VGNW01000145.1 GCA_016865955.1 Chloroflexota bacterium
AAGAAGCTAAGAGCTCCCGAGAGGCTTTCGCCGAGCTCTACGAAGAGTATCTGGACAGGGTCTTCCGTTATATCCATTTCAGGGTTAATAACACACAGGTGACGGAGGATCTGACCTCAGTGGTCTTCGAAAAGGCGCTGGTCAATTTCGGCAGGTACAGCAGCGATAAGGCGAAGTTTTCCACCTGGATATTTGCGATAGCGCGCAACGTAGTTATTGATTATTACAGGGTAAACGTAAAGAAACACGCTGTTCCGTCTGAGGGGTTGATTGAGAAACCATCGGAAGACCCCTCTCCCGAGGATGAAGTCGAGCAGGGGGAGGAAGTGAAAAAGCTTCAGGATTGCCTGAAGCAGCTTCAATGGGACGAGCAGGAGATCGTCCGGCTCAAGTTCTGGGCTGAGCTTAATAACAGGCAGATTGCCAAGATGCTGGGCATTTCCGAGACAAATGTGGGCACGAAGCTCTACAGAGCGGTGAAGAAGCTCAGGAGTTGCGTGCAGGGGACGTAAAATGGACAGGGAACTCAGGGAAGAAAGAGAATTTTCGGAGCACGTGGACCGCCTGCTCGCCGGTGAGAAGGGCACGGTTGATGAAGGCGAGAGCGAGGAGTATCGCAGGGCGTTCAGTTTCGCTCGGAAGATAATCAGGCTGCGCAGGCAGCCCTCACCTCGATTCAAAGCAGAGTTGAGGAAGCAATTGCTGCTTAAACTGGAAGAGCGGCAGGAAGAGCAGGAGGAGAGGTCGAAAATCACCCTCTGGGAGGTGTTCAGAAGCCTTGTTCCGAAGACTCCGGTCTGGCGCGGGGCGACAGTCACGGTAGCGGTGGGCGTGCTGGCTGTCCTGGTAATCTGGGGGGCAGGCTTATTCTCGCAAACTCCGGGCACGGTCACGGGTCCCGAGAGTACTGCCATGCTGGGTGTGCCCTCTACAGCCAGGCTGCAACTGGAGACCTCGCCGTCCGATGCTCTGGCGCATCCGGCGGGAGAAGCTTTCCAGGTCGATATTATATTCAAGAACATCAGCGCTGATTCCATCACAATCGATCCCTACCCTCCTGTCATCGAGATTCAGGAGGCGGACACCAGCGATGTCGTTCGTTCTTTTGCACAAGGCACCGATAAACGGGAGATTGCGCCCTCGGAAGGTCTGATTTATATGCTGGTCTGGGACCAGAAGGACGATAGCGGGCAACAAGTTGACAGCGGCAGATATAACGTGGTAATCAGCGATGTTGAGGTGCTCAAAAATGCCCAGGCAGAGGACGCCTTTGGGGGAGCAAGACCACTGGTCGAGCTTGTGATCCAGTAACCTCTCATTTCAACCCCACGCTCCCCAATGACCGGTGAATTTTGGGGGGTTCGGCAGAACGCCCCTGCAGTTGGAGAAGCATCCCTGCCTGCTGAACAATCTTGACGCTTCCTTTTCGACAATTGATGTGATACTTTTTATACTCCATCGTATAACTTGATGAAAGCGCAAATAAGTCAATCGGGCTAAAAGGAGAGAACGGAATTGAAAGTTAAACTGGCTCTTCTCGGTATGATGGCACTTGTGGCACTGATTTTTGCAGCCTGCGGAGGGGCTGAGGGCGCTGCGGAGTTAAAGCAATGGGATGTTATTGCCTCCTGTGATAATTTCTTTGAGCAGGGCAATATCACCAGAAATCTGGAAGTGGCTGTCGGGGATACCATCACGGTTACTCTGTGCTCCAACGCCTCCACCGGTTTCAAGTGGTCTGAAACGGCGCAAATAAGCGACCCGAACAAACTTGAGCAGGTAAAGCATGAATATGTGGCACCTCAAGCGGGAGGCGATGGCGCTCCGCTAGTGGGAGCTGCCGGCAAAGAGGTGTGGACCTTTAAAGCTCTGGAGAGAGGCACAACCACAGTAGCTATGGAATACAGCCGGCCTTGGGAAGGCGGGGAGAAGGGTGTGTGGACGTTTGTTCTGACCGTTACCG
The DNA here is from genome assembly GCA_016865955.1 of Chloroflexota bacterium. Classification (GTDB taxonomy): domain Bacteria; phylum Chloroflexota; class Dehalococcoidia; order SZUA-161; family SZUA-161; genus VGNW01. The sequence goes on from VGNW01000145.1 coordinate 1,964, forward strand.
TAGAGTAGCGAGTCAATGAAACGTGGTCGGCTGCCACCGGTAAAACGAGAAGGCTGGGAATCACTTCCCAGCCTTCTCGTTTCTGCCTCCTTCGATATCTCTAAGTGTGGCCTCGTCGAAGCCGAAGTGATGGGCTATCTCGTGTCGCACCACACGTCCTATCTCGTTTTCTACCTCTTTCCAGGAGCGGCAGCGGGCTTCGATAGGTTTGCGGAATACCGTTATCTTGTCGGGGAGCACCATGCTGTATCCGGGACCCCGCCTGGTATGCGGAACGCCTTCGTAAAGGCCGAGAAGTCCGAAACGGCCTCTGATGTTGCTCTTGGCAAGCTGTGCCGGAGAAGGCCAGTCGGCTACCACGATGTCCACATTCTCCAGCCTTTCCCGAAAAAGGGGTGGCAGTTCATCGACGGCTTTCATAACCAGCTCGTAAAATTTCTCACGATACTGCTCGGCACGCAGTTGCGCATCGCGACTTCTGGATAAAGCGGTATCCTCGACCGGCTCGTACTCTTGCGACATCAGATTTTGCCCTTTGCGGCGGCATCTTGCTGGAGGCTGACGATCCTTGCCGCGGCTTTGCCGCCGTTTATTGAGAGAAGCCCCACCGTGCCTGGCCGGAGCTGGTAGTAGGGGAAGGTGGCGCTGCCCGGATTGACCAGCAGCGAGTTACCCACAGTTTGCACCACATCTCTGTGCGTGTGACCGAATACCACGACGTCGGGCGGCTTCTCCAGATTATGCCTCTCCGGGTGCTCAATCAGGTCGCGGGCAAAGTACTGTGATGAATGAATGACGTACACATTAAGCCCGTCAAGCGTTAGATTCTGTACCTCGTCGACACGCTTGTCCTGGACAGTGTAATCATCGTCGCCTCTGGCTGACAGTACCGGCGCGATGGTTGCCAGTTCGTCCAGCGCCGCTGCGACAAATATATCGCCGGCGTGCAGAATTAAGTCGACACCCTTAAAGACTTCCTTTACCTGTTGCGGGATTTCCTTCGCTATTTCGGGTATATGGGTGTCCGATATAAGTCCGATAAGCATTTAGTTCGCTCAAATCCAAAAGGGAGAAATGCTAATGCTATGTAAAGCCTTCGGCGTTCAATTGATTTGGAATTTGGTGCCTGTAATTTTCCCCTTTAGCTTATTTTTTTGCCAAAGCCGGGAACGCCGAGGTCGTAGATTGCCTCGACCTTTACCTTGATAACCGCCTGAGGCGGCGGAGCGCCCATTTTTTTCATGCCTTCCTGGGTTTTTTCGAAAAGCGGACCGCTGGTTATAATCTCAGCCTTGCCTTCGAAGCGCAGGCACTTCATCTGCGCCCTGTCGCAGGCTACGATGGCTACTCTGGGGTTCTTCTTGATGTTTTCATAGGTGCGTTTTCCTGCTGACTCGGCGAAGGTGATATGCTCCTCGTCCAGCACTCTGGTGCTTCCTTTGGGAGCGATGCTGGGTATGCCATCGGGCGTAGCGGTGGCGATAAACGCCTGCTGCTCCTTTATCAGAGCTTTCATCTCATCGGTTATCTTTGCCATCTTTCCTCCTTGATACGATTATTTATCTAGTCGCGGTTGCTGTCAACTTCTGCATTACCCTGTGGAGATTTAAAGCAGGAGTTGCCGGCGGGACTTCCCACTCCGAGGTAATGAAGAAGCGGCTGCCCATGCTTCTGTCCATTAACTCAGATACGACCTTATCAATGTCTGCAACGGAACCGATCAATGCAGACGCCGGTATGCATCTGCCGAAGAGCTTTGCTTCGGATTGAGGCAGGCTCTTAAGTTCTGAAACGGGATTTGCCACGGAGAAGCCGTCTGCCTCCAAATTAAAGAATACTGTGAATCTGTCGGGCGGGACTTGTCCTGTAAGTATTATCAGCGGCGCATCGTAAAAATTGACCAGGTTGCGCAGTGTTTTCAGTGATGGCTGTATATCGGGGTAATGAACGGAAGATAATGTCGCCAGATGCTTATCGGCAAGCACGACGGCATCGAACTTGAGCTCGCCGAAGGCTCTTGCCAGCGCCAGCGCTATCTTCTCCCACAGGTCAATCAGCTTCCGAGCTGTCTGTGTATCCCTGTCCAGAACATGTGTGAAATCATCGACTACCAAATGCCTGCCCAGGGTTACAGGGCCGGCAATAATCCCCAGCATCGCTATATCTCGCCCCGCTGTCTGCGATAGCCGCCTGGCTGCCTCCAGCACTACTGGAATTCTGCCTTTGTTCTCAATACCAGAGACGTCCGGGATGTGCGGAGCTTTCTCTGCTAACAAATGTGAAACCACTCTGGGCGGCTCTTTATCCTGCCATTCTATAAGGCAGCCCAGCGCTTCTGCCTCGAGGGTGGTATCGAGCAAAATCGCTATGCTGTCGTACTTGAACAGTCTCTGGCAGGCTTGTAGAGAGTTGGCGAGCGCGGTTGGGTCGGAGAACATCTGCTTGACCGGCACCTGCATGAACCGGGCTGCGGCAGCAGCCATAAACGGGATGAAGGGCGGTCTGCTGACGACTTTGCCTGCGAAAAGAGAGCGCACCAGCTCTTTGGAGTTTGTCGGCATGGCTTATCTTATTCCCTCAGGCCAGGGGCCGTAGGAGCGGATAATCTCGTCCTTGGGCTGTTTTTGCGACCACTCTTTCATGAACTCGTGGTAGGGTCGTCCTTCCCTCTTCCTGCGCTCTCGTTCTTGCTCACGGAGCTTTGTAGTTCCTTCGTGATCCAGCTCCAGCGTTTCCTCGTTGAAGACGGTGCGATAGACGTTTCTCGCTGCCCAGGGCGATACAGTCTTTTTTCTCACGTCTTCTATGACGAGCCGTGGGTCTCTTTCCAGCACATCGCCATACCCGCCCGATGACCCTGAGCCGCAGGCGATGCCATCGCCGTTGCCAAAAAAATCCTGGGGAACAAATTGAGTTGCTTTGAACGTGATTTGTTTGCTGGCAGCCAGCTCGTGGTAGCTCGACGGGATACCATCGCCTCCTTTTGCATAAAGGGGCTGCCAGTCGGTGTTCCTTATCTCAAGCAGCGGGTTGAGCCCTCCGGCATAGCCTCCCATCAGCCCCGGCGTGTGGGGCATCCGCGAGGTGGAGGTGTTGAAAATCAGCTTCGCCCCGCCCAGCGAGTTGTGGAACACATAGCCCTGACAGACGGTAGCGCCGCCGCGGAACTTGCCTGCGCCTCCCTGGTCCATCATTATGTTGCGGAACAGGTGCAGTACAGGCGTCTGCACCTCTCCGTGCTCTACATCTAGGCAGTCGGCAAGTCCGGAGAACCAGAACTGCCCGGCATCCATGCCGTCCCGGTTCGGAGTGGCAGGAGCGCCGCAGCCGTTTATGATGATGGTGCCGAACATCCCAATGACTATTCCGCCATACTGGTCGATACCTCCCCCTGGTGCAAGCCCTACTCCGCTCATAGCTGGAGGCGAGGTTATGCGTTCCCTCATATCGCTATCGAAGATGAGTTTACCCAGGCAAACCGTGACGCCGTTGACTGTCGGTGCGGCTATTCTCATTGAGCCGGACATCGCCTGGTCGTTGGGAGCGTTAACGATGGTGCCTTCAGGTGCTACAAACTTGAATGGAGCCAGCGCTCCTGTGCTCACCGGAAAATCGGCGAACAGATACTGCATCAGCAGACCGGCAAGCAGACCTCTGACCACGTGGGGCTTGGCGTTGAGGAATGATGTAGTGGGCGGGGAGCTTCCCGAGAGGTCAACGGTCAACGTCTCGCCTTTCTTGGTAACTGCTATGTGCACGCAGCCCAGTGCCTCTGCGTTGCCCTGCAAATCGAAAAATATAACGTGGCGGTATATGCCGTCGTTGAAGCTGGCGATGCGCTTTTTCGCTGCATCGGCGACCACCTCTACTGCCCGGCGCATCAGCCCGACGAAGAAGCCGACGCCTTTCTGCTCGACCACCTCCAGCAGCCTCTCCCGCATCTTGAAGCAGCAGGCGGTCTTGGCTTTCATGTCGTGAGGGGTTACCTTGTCGCGCAGCATGTTGGAGAAGAAGTTGAAGAAGTCCTCCCTGATTTCGAATTTCTCTCCTACTTTGACCGGAGGGGCTTTGACTCCCTCCTCATAGCGGCTCTTAGCGGCAGGTACATACCCGGCAGGCTCCGCAGCGCCGGTCTC
>VGNW01000146.1 GCA_016865955.1 Chloroflexota bacterium
GGGTGTATGAGATTACCAGAGGTTTGCTCGCTAAAAATAAATTTGTGGTCATGCTGGGCGGAGAACATTCGCTTACGCTGGGGGCGGTAAAGGCTCTGCACGAGAGACACTCGAAACTCTCGGTGCTGCAACTGGATGCGCACACCGATTTAAGAGATGAATATCTGGGCACCAAGTACGGCACAGCCAATGTGATGCGGCGGGTCGGGGAGATTTGCCCCGTTGTCCCCGCGGGCATTCGTAGCTTCAGCCTCGAGGAACACCGGTTCATGCAGGAGCGGGGGATAGAGCCGTTTTGTGCCGAGGATTGGAGTAAACCCGACTTCGCAAGCAGGGTTATTTCCAGGCTTTCTCCTCAGGTTTATGTAACCATAGATTTGGATGTTTTCGACCCCTCGATTATGCCTGCGGTGGGCACGCCCGAGCCCGGCGGATTGAACTGGCAACAGGTTCTGGGGCTTTTAAGAGCGGTATCGCGACGCAGGCGGATCGTCGGGTTCGATGTAATGGAGCTATGTCCCCGGGAAGGGCCGACCTCGTGTGCCTATCTTGCTGCCAAGCTGGTCTACAAACTCATAGGTTACACCATAGCCTCTTAGCCTCATCTCAGCCGTACTATTTTCCTATAGCCCAACGCACTAAATAACCATTGTTACATAAAGGTATGTGCGCTAATGTCTGAACAGGATATTCGCGTATCAGTTCTGCTACATAAAATATGGTGGGCTGAATATGTCTTTGCGCAGAAAAACTCTATTAATCATACTGGCAACGCTCGTAGCGTTGATTGTAATTTTGTTTGTAGTTTCACAAACTATCTTCCTCAGAAGCGCCATCCGTTTGGAAGAGCAGGATACCCGTAAGAATGTTGAGCGTGCCCTGAACGCGCTTTCTCAGGAGGTATCCTATGTAGAGTCTACTGCGGGCGACTGGGCTCCCTGGGACGATACCTATGCTTTCATCGATGACGTCAACGAAGCTTATATCCAGAGCAATCTTATTGACGACACTTTTATCAATCTGGGACTCAACCTGATGCTATTTGTCGAGTCCTCAGGTCAGATTGTTTTCGGCAAGGCTTTCGACCTGCAGAATGAACAGGAAGTACCGGTCCCCGAGAGTGTTAAAGAGCACCTTTCTGCTAACAGCCTGCTTGTGCAACATGACAGCATAGAGAGCACTGTTTCGGGGATGATTCTTCTGCCCGAAGGCCCCATGCTCATTGCCTCGCACCCCATTCTTACCAGCGAACACAAAGGCCCTATCAAAGGAACACTGATTATGGGACAATACCTTGACTTCGCAAAGATCGACTACATGGCTGAAACAACGCGTTTGTCCTTGTCGATAGAGCGATTGGATGCTCCGCAGACCAGTCCCGAATTCAAGCAGGCATTCGAAGCCCTATCCGAGGATTCGCCCTTTTTCGTACAGCCTCTGGATAGGAATTCTGTTGCTGGATACGCTCTGATAGAAGATGTGTATGGGATTCCCGTACTCATGTTGCGCGCTGAGATGCCGAGAGCAATCTACCAGCAGGGACAGACCAGTTTGCTTTATTTCGTGGCATCGCTCTGGCTGGTCGGCTTCGTGTTTGTTGTAGTCATCATGTTGCTTCTGGAGAAATCAGTGCTCTCGCCTTTGACCCGACTCAGTTTGAGCGTGGGGAATGTAGGCAAAAGCGGTGACCCGTCGGCACGCGTGTCATTGGTTAATAAATCCGGGAATAAGTCCACAGGTGGGGATGGATTGTCGAGTCTTACAGGTGAGATTAACAGAATGCTTGATGCGCTGGAAAGCTCGCATAAGGCGCTTGCGGAATCGGAGGATAAATTCAAACGTTTGGTAGAAGATATGAACGACAGCTACTTCGTGGTTCAGGACTCCAGGGTGGTATTTGCTAACTCCCGAAGTACTGAGATGCTGGGTTACTCTGTCGAGGATGTGATCGGTAGGCCCATAGCTGACCTCCTTGCTCCTGAGGTTCTGAAAGTTGTGTCGGATTGGCATAGGAAGAGGACACACGGCGAAACAGCACCACAACAATATGAAGTAGAGCTGGTCAAGAAAGACGGGACGAAATGCACGGTTGAGCTGGGAACCAGAAGCATAGATTACACAGGTAAACCTGCTGCCTCTGTGGTCATACGTGATGTCACCGAGCGTAAGTTTGCAGAAGAGGCGCTGCGTGAGAGCGAGGCAAGATTTAGAAATGTGCTCGATAATTCTCTGGACATGATATATCGATTGAATCTCCGCACCGGCAGATATGACTATGTCAGTCCATCTTCGGAGAGGGTTTTTGGCCTGAAACCCGAGGAGTTCATTGCCCAGGGGATAGACGACCTGAGTTCCTTAGTACATCCCGATGATGCGAAGGGGCTTAGTGAAAATATCAATAATTTCATTTTGAGCTTGGGAAAAGAGTGCTTATCTGCCGAATATCGTGTGAAACACAGGGAGTCGGGATATCGCTGGGTAAGTGACAGGCGCTCACTGGTATGGGGTGACGACGGCATGCCCGCAGCGGTCGTAGGTGTCTTGAGAGATATTACTGAACGCAGGGAGATGGAGGAGGCGCTTCGTCAATCCGAGCAGCACTATTCCGCACTGGTCGAAAGCATGACGGATTCCGTCTTCAAGCTCAAAGGAAAATGGATTACCTGGTGTAACGACAGGGTGGAAAAGATGTACGGGTATACCAGAGAGGAGCTAACGGGTAAAGAGGCCGGTTTTCTTCTCCCCGAAGGTGAAAACCTCCGGGAATTTATGGTAAAGGTTTCCGCAGCACTCGCGGAGCCGGGGCATTTCCACAGTTCGGGCAGAGTTAGAAAAAAGAACGGAAGCCTGATGGACGTGGAATACATCGTTTCGAGGATAAAGGGAGGAGAAACTGTTGAACTGGTGGCAGTGTCCCGCGACATAACCGAGCGAGTGAAGGTTGAGGAGAAGTTGAAACAAACAATGGCTGAGCTGGCTCGTTCCAATACCGAACTGGAACAATTTGCCTATGTCGCCTCGCACGATTTGCAGGAGCCTTTGCGCATGGTGGCGAGTTATACACAGCTCCTGGGGCGACGCTACAAAGACAAGCTCGGTGCCGATGCCGATGAGTTCATTGGTTATGTTGTGGATGGGGCTGCTCGAATGCAGCAGCTTATCAATGACCTTCTGGCTTACTCGAGAGTGGGCACGCGAGGCAAGCCTTTGGAAACTACTAACTGCGAGGTAGTTCTAGATAAGGCGCTGCTTAATCTGAAGACGACAATTGAAGAAAATCATGCTGTAGTCACCCATGATGCGCTGCCTGCAGTGATGGCTGATTCATCGCAGCTTGTGCAGCTATTTCAAAATCTGGTGGGCAATGCCATCAAATTCCATGGCGATAGGCTGCCGGAGGTACATATCGGGGCGGAACGTAATGGAACTGAGTGGATTTTCTCAGTTCACGACAATGGCATCGGCATCGACCCCAAATATTTCGAGCGCATCTTCGTGATTTTCCAGCGTTTGCATGCTAGGGATGAGTATCCCGGAACGGGCATCGGACTCGCTATCTGCAAAAAGATCGTGGAGCGCCATAAGGGAAAAATCTGGGTCGAATCACAGCCCGGCAAAGGTTCGACATTCTATTTCACAATACCAAAGGTAGCGGAGGGGAAAACATGATTACTTCAGTGTCTAATGGGGTGGTTGAGATTTTGCTGGTAGAGGATAACCCGGGCGATGTGCGGCTGACTTTGGAAGCCTTTCGGGAAGCCAAAGTCTGTAACACATTGCATACGGTGCCGGACGGTGTGGAAGCTATGGCATTTCTGAGGAAAGAAGGCAGGTATGAAAAGGCGCCTTCTCCCGACCTTATTCTGCTGGACCTGAATCTGCCCAGGAAGGACGGCCGTGAAGTCCTCGCCGAGTTGAAAGCAGATGAAGCACTGAAGCATGTCCCCGTGGTGGTTCTGACAAGTTCAAAGGCGGAACGGGATATCGCCAGAAGCTATGAGCTGCAGGCAAGCTGCTACGTGACCAAGCCGCTGGATTTAGACCAGTTCATCTCAGTAGTGAAATCAATCGGGGATTTCTGGCTGGCTGTCGTAAAACTGCCGCGGAGCGATTGAAATGGACAACGAAAAGATCACAGTTCTGCTTATTGAAGATAACCCCGGCGATGCCCGGCTGATACAGGAGTACCTCTCTGAATCCGGAAGCGACATATTCAGACTGGAGCGGGTCGACCGACTCTCGCTGGGACTGGAACGCTTTACGAAGGGCGACATAGGGGTTATTCTCCTGGACCTCACTTTGCCCGATAGCCAGCGTCTGGAAGGCTTGACTAAAGTATTAGCGAAAGCCCCTCACGTGCCGGTAGTCGTGCTGAGTGGCGTCAAAGATGAGAAGGTTGCAATCGAAGCAGTTCATGCAGGAGCGCAGGACTATCTGGTCAAGGGAAGTATAGATGCAAATTTGTTAGTGCGATTGCTAAGACATGCTATCGAGCGACATCGGCTGCGGGTCGCTCTGCGGCAAAGCGAGTCTCGCTATCGCCTGCTGGCGGAGAATATTGCGGATGTTGTCTGGGTCGCCGATGAGAAGGGGTGGATAACCTATGTCAGCCCGTCTGTAGAGCGGCTGCTGGGGTATACAGCTGAGGAGGTGGAAAGGCTCAGAATCAGGGATATTCTAACTGTAGATTCTGCGGACCAGGCACGCAGATTAACTAGAAATCAAATAGAAGTAGGCGTACAGCAATCACGCTCTTCTCCATTGTCGCTCACTCTGGAGCATGTACGAAAAGATGGTTCCACCGTGTGGGCAGAGGTCATGCTATCATTCCTACTGGATAAAAAGGGAAATTTCGCCGGGATTATGGGATCGACTCGTGACGTTACCGCACGTAAGATAGCGGAGGAGGCATTGCAGCGGAGCGAAGAGCACTTCAGGGCGCTAATTGAAAATGCCTCGGATGCCGTCCTCGTAATGAATGAGGATTTGACATTGAGGTACGAAAGCCCCGCCGTTGAACGTATGCTTGGCTACAGAGTGGAGGAGCGAATCGGAAGAAGTGGCCTCGAACATGTTCACCCCGACGATATACGAGATGCAAATATCACTAAAAGGGTCGACCGATTTTTGAAGGAATCTGGTGCCGTTATGCAGTCGGAGGTACGCGTAAGGCATAAGGATGGCTCTTGGCGCAATATTGAAGTGACGGGTAGGAATCTTCTCAATAACGCCATGATAAGGGGAGTAGTGGTCAACTTCCGTGACGTCACAGAGCGCAGAAAGGCTGAGGAGGCGCGGAGAGAGAGTGAGGCGCGGTTCCGCACGGTTTTTGAAGGTACGGGCATGGCTATGGCGCTTATAGACAAGAAGGGGATACCTTTGGGTATCAATCCAGCGTTCTCTCGGATGTTCGGCTACAGCTTTGAGGAATTCTGCAGTATAAACAATTTGAAATATCTGCATCCTGACGATGCGATGGCAGACGCAGGGCTTTACATGGAAATGCTGAAGGGTAAGCGCGACCATTACACAATCGATAAGCGTTATATTCGTAAGAATGGCGAGGTCTTATGGGGACGACAGAACCTCTCCGCAGTAAGAGATGTTGAAGGCAAACCGGAATACTTCATTGCCATGATAGAGGATATAACCGAGCGTAAGAGGATGGAGGAGGAGATAATTGCGCTCTCAAACGCCTTCAGGGCTACTCTTGACCCTGTGCTGATCCTTGATATGAAGGGCAATGTCAGGGAAGCAAACGATGCGGCTCGCAGATTATTTGAAACGGATGAGCCCGGCGTAAGTGCGTTGAAATACGTAGCGCCTGAAGATAAAGAGAAGGTTACTGCGGTGTTACAGGACCTTATAACGAGTGGAACTCCCGGCATAGCTCAGTTCAATATTGTTACCAGGACGGGACGCAGGGTGCCGCTTGAAGCCTCTGGGAGCTTGATACTAGGTGTGAACAAAGAACCGGTGGGAGTCGTGATTGTGGAGAGGGACCTTACAGAGCGCAGGAAGATGGAGGAGGAAG
>VGNW01000147.1 GCA_016865955.1 Chloroflexota bacterium
CATCTTGAACCAGGGATACTGTGACATCACCGGTATGCCACCGGTTATGGGATAGTCGGGGTCGACAAGTACGTGCTTGGGGTTGTACTTAGGGAGGAACTTGTCTACCTGTTCCTGTTCGGGAACATCAACCGTCTCGAAGCCGTGGCTCATTCGATGGCCTTCGGATACCACCAGGGATGGCAGCAATACCTTTTCGTTCTCGCTGATCTTGTAGGCCATTATCAGAGAATCGACGATCTCCTGTCCATCCTCAACGAAGAACTGGAGGAAGCTTGCATCCCTTTCCGAGAGCGCATCGGAATAATCGCTCAGCAGCCCCTGCGGAATTCCGACTTCGCGGCTGGTAAGAGCCAGGACTACGGGTAGCGCCATTCCCGAGGCTGCCCATAACATCTCCCGCATGAGGGCAAATCCCTGAGCACAGGTACAACTAAAAGTCCTGCATCCCGCCACTGCGGCGCCAGTGCAGATGCCCATGGCACCTAGCTCGGACTCGGCATTGACTATCTCAGCGTCCAAATCGCCTCGGGTGACCATCTCATAGAGTTCTTCCGAGGCTGGAGTGGCAGGTGTAATGGGATAGGCACTTATAACCTCGACTCTTGATAGCTTGGCACCGTGAGCAATACATTGATTTCCTGAAAGAAACATTTCCATACTTTATGCCTCACATATGACCATCTGGATGGCCCCTTTTGGACATTCATAAGCGCAGATGCCGCATCCTTTGCAATATACCATGTCTATTTCGATGCGCGGGGTATCTGGTGGGGCAGACCTATCTACGTCGAGCCGAACGATGCAATCATCGGGGCAGTACTGCGAACAGATTTTGCACCCGATGCATTTTGAGTTATCTACAACCGGGTCATGCACTCTCCAAGTTCCGGTCTTGTTGACCAGAGCAATTGTTCCAGTAGCGTGGACATTGGCTCCTCTAATGTATACCTTTTCCAATTTTCACCTCTTCATATCCAGCCCTGATTGCCTCAAGATTGCGTTGCAGCTTCTCTTCTGAGAATCTGGAGCTAAGCAGCAGCCGTGTGCCTTTTTCCAAGGATTCCAATGTGACAAGACCAGTAGCGGCGGCAAAGGCTCCCAGCATTACGGAATTGGTAATGGGAACCCCTAGTATCCTCAATGCAATTGAAGTGGCGTCAAGATAGACTGTCTCGTGTGACAACCCCGGATCGGTGCGTGAGTTGATTATTAGCTTGCCGCTCTCGTTCATACCTGCTTCAACATTGACGATTCGCGTAAGCGCAGGATTCAGGACTGTGACAATATCAGGCTTCGCTATGTTCCCGCGTTCCGCGATACGCTTGTCTCCTATCCTGGCGAAAGCTTCTACCGGCGCTCCTCTCCTCTCAGCGGCAGGACTCATACAGGACAGGCCAAACTTGCCATCGAATCTGACAGATGCACACAGGATCTGCGCAAACGTTACTGCGCCCTCACCACCTCGTCCGTGTACTCTTACCTTTATCATAACTTTAACACCCCATGATAATGATGTTAGACCGCCGAGAATGATCTTGGCCACATAGTATTAGTATAGAATCAGCTTCGCGGACTGTCAACTCGTGAGCGAATTGCTAGGATAGTTTAGCTGCGCTATAATATAAAGTGCGGCATGTGTAGCTTTCACACGTGGATAACCTCAGAATGCATGTGTATCTGGAGACCTCTTACTATTGCCAGACTGTGCAAGAACAAGCTATTTGCCCAAACTCTAATTGTTGAGGATAAGGAGACATCAAGTAAATGCTGAAGCATCTATTCAGTCCTGCTCGAATAGGTTCAATTGAAATCGACAACCGGATTGTAATGCTAGCTATGCATCTTGCCTTTGCCACGGAAGATGGATTCTCCACTGAGCGGCTAAAAAACTTCTATGTTGAACGAGCAAAGGGTGGGGCAGGTCTATTGATTATAGGAATGGCCTATGTTGACCAGGCTGGCAAGGGACAGGGGTTATCCCTTGATATCTATGATGACAAGTATGTTCCGGGATTGAAAGAAGTAGCTGAAGCCTGCAGGGCTTATGGAAGCAGGGTGTTTCTTCAACTCAGTCATCAGGGCGGAACAGCTCTCCCAAAGCTGACCGGGCAACAACCAGTGTCTTGCTACGTTATTACCACTCGTAAGAGCGATATGCCACCAAGGGAATTAACTGTCGCAGAGATTCACCAAGTTGTTGATAAGTTTGGTGAAGCTGCGAGACGGACTAAAGAAGCATCGTTTGATGGAATTGAGGTAGTTGCCTCCACTAATACTCTGATTAACCAGTTTCTTTCTCCTATCACTAACAAACGCACGGACAAATATGGTGGTGAGCTGAAGAACAGGATGAGGTTTCTACTCGAGGTGAACGAGTCTGTTAGAGGTAAAGTGGGCAAAAATTACCCCTTATCCTACAGAATAGTAGGTGATGAGCTTATGGAAGGGGGAAATGGTTTAGCTGAAGCAGTGCGGATTGCCCGGGAACTGGAGAAGATAGGTGCCGATGCAATAAATGTCAATCTGTCCTGGCATGAGGCGCCTGTGCCTCAGATAGCAATGTCAGTTCCCAGAGGGGCGTTCACGTATACCGCTCGAGCAGTTAAAGACGCAGTCAATGTGCCGGTTATAGCTACCGGCAGAATTAATGACCCCATACTTGCAAATAGGCTGATCGAAGATGGTGTGACCGATTTCGCCGGGATGGGGAGAGCTCTCATTGCCGATCCCGAACTCCCCAATAAAGCCAGGGGGAATCGCTTTGATGATATCAGACCTTGCATAGCTTGCGGCCAGGGTTGTTTTGACGTTGCGATCTTTGACAGACCTGTAACCTGCACGACTAATGCTGCTGTTGGCAGGGAAGAGGAGTACAGAATCACAAAAGCGAAGAAGCCCAAGAAGGTCATGATTGTGGGCGGTGGCCCAGGAGGGATGGAGGCAGCGAGAGTTGCAGCTTTAAGAGGGCATAAGGTGAGCTTGTACGAGAAAAGTCAGAAGCTAGGCGGATGGCTGAACCTTGCATCCGTTATTCCGGGCAGAGAAGAGATTAGCAGCCTAGTGAAATATTTGATTTCGCAGGTTAAAAAGCTGGGCGTTGATGTCAGGATGGGGGTAGAGGTTACGTCAGACTTAATATATCGAGAGAAGCCTGATGTGGTAATAGTTGCCACTGGTTCTGAGCCGATAATACCTAGAATCTCTGGGGTTGGTGGGGATAATACGGTTACTGCAGGGGATGTCTTAACCGGAAACGTGAAGACGGGTAAGAGGGTGGTAATCGTGGGAGGTAGTGGCGTGGGCTGTGATGCAGCAATATACCTGGCAAAAAAAGGGACGGTAGATGCTGAGACATGTTTCTTCCTGGCTGGAGTGGGAGCAGTTGACCTGGACGCTATGCTCTCACTGAACAGGAAGGGTACTAAGAATGTCACTATTGTAGAAATGCTTCCCAAGCTGGGCCGAGGCATAGGGATTAGCACCAGATGGACCATTATGAGGACACTGAGGGAACTCGGTGTTTCGATGATCAGCAGTGCCAAAGTTGAGCGAATAACAGATAAAGGGGTCATAGTAAAAATTAATGGAGCAGATAAATTAATTGAAGCAGATACTGTCGTAATCGCTGTTGGTCATAGAAGCAATAACAAGCTTTTGGCGGAGCTAAAGGCGAAAGCCCCCGAAGTCTATGGCATTGGAGATTGTGTAGAGCCAAGAACTGCATTGGAAGCAATCCGAGAAGCCTACGACATCGCTATCAGGATTTGACGACATTCAAGTTAATAGTGGGGGATCTGTATGTATAAAAAGAAACTATTAATGCAGGATAAAGCTCTAAAAGAAAAATGGCAGACAAGATTCTCCAAAATCTATGGTGATAGAGAATTCAAAATGACAACAAGCTCGGGGATACCGGTCAAGCCATTCTATATGGCAAGCGACATTAACGACATTGATTACGAGGGCGTGGGAGTACCTGGAGAGTATCCCTACACCAGAGGAATATATCCGGTACACTATCAGTTCCAGCCCTGGATGAATGAGCAAATCCATGGCTATGGTTTGCCTGAGCAAACACGCGAGAGGATGGATGCTCTATCGGAGCATGGCATGGAGGGTTATTTTGGGGGAGGAGTCCACAACATAGTTGGTGACCTAGCATCAAATGCTGGCTATGATCCGGATGATCCTCGGGCTGAGGGGTGGGTGGGCCAGGGTGGGGTGGCAATATATAACACAGAGGATATGGAAAGGCTAATCCATGACCTGCCGCTGGATAAAACAAACTTCGTCTGGAATATCCAGGACACCTCAATGGCGATGCTTGCGTTGTACATTGTAGCAGCTGAAAGGATGGGTTTTCCCAAGGAGAAGCTGCGTGGCAATACTATGAATTCACTCTACCGTCGATGGTGTTGGGATTGTATTGGCTTCCCTCCCGAGAGCGCTTTCAAATTAATGGTGGAGCTCATTGCATATTGCACTCGGGAGATGCCAAAGTGGAATACAACAAACATAAGCGGTTACTGCATGATCGAAGCCGGTGGTAGTCCTGTTCATGAGACAGCATTTGTTATGGCAACCTCTATTGCCCTTACGGAGAAGTGCAGGCAAGCGGGATTGAACCCAGATGATTTTTTACCCAGGTTTGGCTTTCATATCGCTCAGGGCAACGATTTTCTGGAGAATATCGCCAAGCTGCGTGCCATAAGAAGAATGTGGGCTAAGATCAACAAGAATAGATTTAACTGTAGTAATCCCAAGGCTATGCAGGCAAGAATCTTCGTTCAGACTGCGGGCTCTTCGTTGACGGCGCAGCAGCCATTGAATAACATAGTCAGGGCTGCTTTTCAGACACTGGGTGCAATTCTGGGAGGTGCCAATGCTGTGCAAACTGATGCCTACGATGAAGCACTGAGTATACCAACAGAGGAGGCAGCAGTTCTGGCTCTAAGAACCCAGCAAATCGTGCGTCATGAAACAAACGTGCCAAATGTCTCCGACCCGTTAGCGGGGTCCTACTATTTGGAATGGCTTACCAACCGTATCGAGAGTGATGCTTTTGACCTGATTCAGAAGATAGACGACATGGGTGGCTACATCAAATGCTGGAATAATGGTTGGCTCAGTGGAACGTTGCGTAAAAGTGCCTATGAGTGGAGAGAGAAGGTAAATAGTGGTATTGAGACCGTGGTCGGGGTGAATAAATATGTGACTGGAGAGAAGCAGAAGGTTCCTGTTTTCAGTGTCGATGAGGCGATAGGTAAAACTTCGGTGGACCGTATAATACGGTATCGAAATCAGCGCGATAGCGCCAAGACGAAATCTGCTCTTGAGAACCTGCGGCAGGCGGCAATCAAAATTAATCAGGGTAAGGGTGGAGAAGGCTATTTAATGCCAGCGTTAATTGATGCTTTCAAGGCAAAGGCTACCCTGGGAGAAACAATGGAGGTAATTAAGGCAGTATTTGGTTTTTCTTGTGAGCAGTGAGGGGCTAGAAATGGCTGATACAGGACAGAAAAAGAGGATACTACTGGCTAAGTCACAGATAGATGCTCATGATAGAGGGGTAAGGTATATTGCCAGGAAGCTCTTGGAGGCTGGGAAAGAAGTAATCTTCATAAGGTACGGTGTGCCAGACGAAATTGTACATGCTGCTTTGCAGGAGGATGTAGATGTAATTGGGATCAGTTTCTCGACGGGTACGCCTACGGCTGTTATTCCAAAGGTAATGAGTTTGCTAAAAAAGAAAGGTGTCAAAGATAAAGTGGTAATAGTTGGGGGTATAGTACCAGATGATATCGTTCCGAAATTAAGAGAGTATGGGGTGGCTGGGGTATTTGGCCCGGGCTCGGCCCCCGCTGATATTATTGATACCATCGAACGGGCAGTCTCAAAGAAGCCTTCAGCTTAAGTGATATCCAGCGATCGAATAGTACGGAGGAAAAGGTGATAGATTTTGAATTGCCGGAACAACACAGAATCCTGCAGGAGACAGTGAGGAGGTTTGCCCGAGAGGAAG
>VGNW01000148.1 GCA_016865955.1 Chloroflexota bacterium
TCGCACTGGAAGAGGCTGCGGTGCGAGCCAACAAACCTGACGAGGTGCGTCGATTGCTTCGCACATAGAGCGGTTTACTCCTGCGTCGGAGGCATTGTGAAGATACGGCTTGAGAAGTTGCTCTTTTGCATAAATGTGATTTCCATCATTCTGATTATTTTCATAGCTCTCTTGCCTTCGAACGTGCTGCGAATAGTGCTGGGACTGCCTTTTATCCTGTTCTTCACGGGATATACTCTGCTGTCGGCGCTTTTTCCGCGAAGGGACGAACTTAGCGGTGTTTCGAGAGTCGCTCTTAGCTTCGGACTCTCCATAGCAATTACTTCCCTGATTGGGCTTGTTGCTAACTATACACCCTGGGGCATCGGGTTATATCCCGTACTTGTGGGCGTTGCTGTTTTCATATTTCTCACCTCTGTTGTTGCCTGGTACAGATGCAGCAGGCTATCGCACGGCGAGTCTCTCGGGGCTGAAATAAAAATCGACTTTTCGCAGTGGAAGACGATAAGCGTTTGGAATAAAGCTCTATCTATTCTTCTGGTAGTGTTGATTCTGGGCTCAATAGGTACGCTTGCCTATGCCATAGTGACGCCCAAGCAAGCGGAGGAGTTTACCGAATTCTACTTGCTCGGGCCGAACGGTGAGGCCGAAGGTTATCCGGCTGAGTTAAGCATGGGCGAGACAGGAAAAGTGATTCTGGGCATAGTCAATCACGAAAACGAGGATAATCTGGTCTACAGCGTCAAGGTCACCATTGATGGCGGGTTAAAACAGACCATCGGCCCATTAGCACTCGACGATGAGGAGAAGTGGGAAGATGAGGTGAGCTTCATCCTCGACAAAATGGGTGACAACCAAAAAGTAGAGTTCAGTCTTTATAAACAGTATGAGGACGAACCCTGCGAGTCTGTTTATCTGTGGCTTAATGTGAAAAACGCAGTTCAATCTTCAAGCGATTGAAAAATCAAGACATCTGATGTCAAGGGCTTGAACGAAGGCACGAGATGTGATAGTTTTATCTGTGATGGCGCGTTCTGTCTTCTTCGAGAAAATGGGCCTGCCTTGGATGGGGAAATATCTTAAGTTGAAACTGACGGAGTTAAGTGGAACATCAGTCTAAAAACAAGGTGAAGCTTTCAACAGGTGCCAAATACGGCCTCGCCTTATTCGCAATCTTCGGCTTCGCCCTGTTTTTGCGTATCTACTTCTCCTACGATAACGTCTTCAGGGATGGCTGGATTAATTTCCAGGAGACTGATTGTTACTATCAGATGCGGCAGGTGCTGAACCTGGCACTGCATTTCCCGCACCGTAACCTGTTCGACCCCTATTTCATCTATCCCGGCGGCTTCACCATCGGTTCCCCGCCTTTCTTTTATCTGATTCTCGGTTTCTTTTCCTGGCTCTTTGGCGCCGGCTCACCTTCTTTGAAAGTCATAGAGACGGTGGGAGCATATGTTCCGGCAATCATGGGAGCTCTGGTCACTGTGCCGGTTTACTTCATAGGAAAAGAGCTATTCAACAGGAAAGCGGGACTTCTTGCAGCAGCCTTGATTGCCATATTGCCCGGCCAATTTCTGTGGCGCACTATGCTGGGCTTCCCGGATTACCACGTTGCAGAAACATTGTTCACTGTGGTAACCATGCTGTTCCTGATTCTGGCGCTTAAAAGTGCAAGGCAGAACGGGATTTCTTTCAGAAGTGTGTGGGTCAGAGACTGGAAAATATTGAAAAGGCCCTTGATATACACTTTGTCTGCCGGGGTAGCACTGGCGCTATACTTGCTTAGCTGGACGGGCGGCGGGCTTTTTATTTTTATAATCTTTGTTTTCGCCCTCATACAATTCGTCATGGATCACCTGCGGGGGAAGTCGACCGAGTACCTTTGTGTTGTAAGCGTATTTACATTCATCATAGCTCTGTTGCTGATTCTGCCGGCTTGGAACGGATACGCGCTCTGGAATCTTCAATTCGCAGCGCTGCTCATCGGCATATTGACTTTCCTTGTGCTGGGCGCACTTTCATTCTTTATGGCTGGCAGGAACATGAAGGGGTACTATTATCCGGCGGTGCTGGCGGTGCTGGGCGGCATAGGTGCGGCACTGTTCTATCTCGTGAATCCCCCGCTGTTCAATTCGATTCTGGATAAGTTAAGCGTGTTTACTCCGGCTCCGGGAATGCTGACAATCGCTGAGGTTAAGGGGCTTTCGCTGTCTTCCGCATGGCAGCAATTCACCACGGGGTTCTATCTGGCTTTTATATCCCTGGCGATATTGGCCTACTTCGTGATAAAGGAGGGAACTTCCGGCAAAACACTGCTCTTTGTGTGGAGTTTGATAATGCTTGTGGCAACATTCGGGCAAGTTCGTTTCGCTTACTATTTCGCTGTTAATGTAGCTATACTCAGTGCCTTTCCCCTGTGGAAGGTGCTGGAATTCGCCGGCTTGAAGGAGACGGCTGAAGGAGCCGGAGCACAGGCGTATAGCGAGGATAAGATAGACGGTAAGGAGAGGCAGAAACTTAAGGTTAGCAAGAAGTCACAGCGAAAGAAGAGGAAAGCCGAGCAGCGGAGACAGAGCACACGCCCTACAGGGTATTTAAATGCGAAGAATGTCTACGTCTCAATTACAGTGGTGGTCATATTCTTCCTGGCTTTTTATCCTAACATTGGAACGGCAGTGGACCGCGTCAAGTATAATACGGGATTGAACGACGAGTGGCACGAGTCGCTGATTTGGATGAGGCAAAATACCCCCGACCCGTTCCAGAACCCTGATTTATACTATGAGTTACAGGTGAGACCGCCAGCAGGTGAGGCTTTTCAGTATCCCGAATCAGCTTATGGGGTGATGAGCTGGTGGGACTATGGCTACTCCATTACATATGTCGCTCATCGCATACCGAATGCCAATCCGAGCCAGATCGGCGCCCCGGATGCAGCTTTGTTCTTTACAGCGCAGGATGAGGCTTCAGCGAAGATGGTGCTGGACAGGCTGGGTTCCAGGTACGTAATTATTGATTATCCGATGGCAATTCAGAAGCTGGTTGGTGGAAAATTCTATGCCATGGCAATCTGGGCAGGAAGCGATAGTTCCGAATTCTTTGACGACTATTATCAGAGGACACATGATGGCGGATACCAGCAGGTGATGTTGTATTATCCTGAATACTATCGCTCCATGTGTGTAAGGCTGTATAGCTTCGGCGGCGAGGCATGGGACCCTGATGCTTGGGTGAAGAGCAACTCGGACAACAAAATACAGGCCGTGTCTTACGTTGAAAGGACGGACCCGGAGGGCAATAAATACCGGGAAATAGCCAATGTGAAGCAGTTTAACACATATGCAACGGCAAAAGCGTTCGTTGATGCTGACCCTGACTATATTATTGTGGGAACGAGTCCTTACATCAGCCCTGTGCCGTTGGAGAAATTGCAACATTTTGAGCTGGTCCATAAGTCGCCAGCCACAGTTTTTACACAGGGCAATGACACCATATCTTATGTAGAGATATTCGAGTACTCCCCGTAGGCGAACTGTAACGATAAGGCAGGTACTACAGAGACCGTCCCCCTCTTTGACAAAAATTGTCCCGAGGGATAAAATAGCTACGATTTTGGGCGGTTAGCTCAGCGGATAGAGCGCTTGCTTCACACGCAAGAGGTCACAGGTTCAAATCCTGTACTGCCCACCATTGTACCAAACCATTTTCTCCCCAGCTATATTCGTCTATGTTAAAAATTGACTTGACGGCTTAGATTTGAAGAGATGGAGAAGATAACCGCTGGTGATTACTTAACGCTGAAAGTAATAGTGAACGAATCTATCTCGCCGGAGATAATATCTTTGATTTCCGCTTCAAGCCTGTATTGACCTGATGGTGCCGAAGGCAGAAGTTTGAAGGAAAGCGTACCCCATGAGTATTCAGGGATTGTCTCAAGCTCCGTCTGATGATAATCCTCCAGATTTTCACCGCTCAGGTATAAATCACCGCCCGGTTCATAGACTCTTGCCTCTACTGTTCTGAACCAGACCTCATAAGTATCGCCGGTAGCCCGGGCTGAGAAGCCGAACACCTCGAAGTAAATCCATACCCTGCTCTCCGAATCGAAGGCTGCGCCGGGCTGCACTGTGTAATCCCTTTCTCCGCGTACGTCGCTGCAGACCTCGATGTTATCTATGCTGAAAGATGCTGATGGCGTGCCTCCGGGCGAGGCGCTCGTCTGCATCCCCGGACCCACCAGTACGGTCACGCCGCCTGCGGTGAACCAGACGAAACCATCGTCCGTGCTCAGCAAGGTATAACCGCTCTCCTCCACCATCATGCTGAAGATTGTGCCGCGCACTACCGCCACACCTGCCGGCGTTTCCACCTCGTATTTGGATGCTGAATCGACCAGTTGCTGCACGCGGTTGACCGTGTTACCGACGAGCTGCTTCAATCTTATGGTCGTCGACCCGGTGTCCTGAGCAAGGTCTAGCTGTTCGATAGTAATATCCGAATTGGCGCCTATCTCCATCACGCTGCCGTCGAAAAATATGATTAGAGTCGAGCTTTCTTCGCCTGTCTTGATACGGTCTCCCGGCTCCAGTCTCATGCCGGCGGAAGCCAGGACGAAGTTATCGGCTCCGCTGCCGCTCTTCTGCACCAGCACCTCGCCGCTCGGCGACGAAATCGTGACAGGAGGGACGTTGCCGGTAGGAACAGGTGTCGGTGTGGTTGTAGAAGTGGGCGTCCGGTTTATATCTCCCGAACCGCAACCGATGAGAGGAACCAGAAGCAACAGCACCAGCAGGATAGCGAAAAGGGCGAAAGCGAATTTAGAATCGAAAATCAATTGGCTGACTCACTTTAACGCATTGTGCTCACTCGAAAGACATTCTACAGGCTGTTGCAACATGAGTCAACGCAACCTTGGAACTTGCCATAACCCCATATCATCTGTATTATATGCGGCATGGAGTGGTATAAGAATATCTGGAAAGGCGAGAACTTTAAGGCGTTGCCCTGGCAGGAAGAGAACCCAACCTCAACCCATAGTGAGATAAGAATGAAACATCCGGTATCTTACGACGTAACATTGTTGACCGAGGATGACCTTTATCTGTTCAACGAGGGGAACCACTTTCGTCTGTATGAAAAGCTGGGCGCTCATCTGCTGACCGTTGACGGGGTTGAGGGAACGTATTTTGCAGTGTGGGCTCCGGATGCGGAGCAGGTGTTCATCATAGGTGATTTCAATGGTTGGGACAGAACAAGCCATCAGCTCTGTCCCAGAGGACGGTCGGGTATCTGGGAGGGCTTCATCCCCGGCCTAAGCAAAGGCACACTTTATAAGTATTATATCCGCTCACGTTACAATGGTTATCGGGTGGACAAGGCTGACCCCTTTGCATTTTATTCCGAAGTCCCGCACAGAACTGCCTCAATCGTATGGGATTTGGATTATGAATGGGGGGACAAAAAGTGGATGGCAAGCCGGGGGGCTAACAATGCTCAGGACAAGCCCATCTCTATTTACGAGGTGCATCTAGGTTCCTGGCAGCGGGTGCCCGAGGAGGGAAACCGCTTCCTCACGTATCGGGAACTGGCGCCCAAACTGGCTGAGTATGTCTCCAGTATGGGGTTTACCCATGTCGAGTTCCTGCCCGTGATGGAGCACCCCTTCTATGGTTCGTGGGGTTATCAGATTGTTGGTTACTTCGCACCCACGAGCCGCTATGGTACGCCTCAGGACTTTATGTATCTGGTGGATACACTGCACCAGCACGGCATCGGCGTCATCCTGGACTGGGTGCCGTCGCATTTCCCCACTGACGAATACGGGCTCGCTTACTTCGATGGCACTCATCTCTATGAACATGCCGACCCCCGTAAAGGGCTGCACCCTGATTGGGCAAGCTATATTTTTAACTACGGACGAAACGAGGTACGCAGCTTCCTGTTGAGCAGCGCCCTGTTCT
>VGNW01000149.1 GCA_016865955.1 Chloroflexota bacterium
CTTGAGCCCATTCTACCTGGTCATACTGGTCTAAAGGGGAGGGTATATCGAATAACATATCTCTTTCCTTGACAAACGCAGCGCTTTCATACATGCGAGTCCATCCTTCCTTCGGGAAGGAGGCGAAGCAATCTCACCGTCAGCACTCAGCTATCAGCAGATAGTACGCACCAACCTCACCAGATTGCCACGGCCTTCCTTGTTAGGAAGGCCGTGCAACGACACGCAACTGCGATTTTGGATTATATAAAACTCTGTGCTATGCTGGACGAAGAAGCTGCCTAATCGAGAACCTGCCATGAAAAGACTTATTCCAAGGATTACGCTCGACCTGATAATCCTGCTGTTACTCTGCATTGTGCTTCGCTCCGACCAGCCTCCCATGCTGAGCGCCTGGGACAAAATCGCATTGCCCTACACCTTCGGCATCACCGGCTGGGAATTCAGCAATTTCTTCAATAAATGGGAATACAGGCTGGAACAGCTTTACTATCCCGACCGACTTTCAGATGAGGGCAGAGTAAATCTGGTCGAAGAATATCTGTCTCTGGCACAGGAGGCAAGCTCGCTGCAGGACAACCTTAACCGCAAAAAAGCCGAAGAGATTAGCTTGGAGGAGGAGATTAAGGCGCTGGAAGCGCAACTGGCTGAATTGGTGAAAAAAAGGAACGGTCTCGAAGCCCGGGTTGAAGAAATCATCGAGGGGCAGATAAGCAAAATACTGGCTGATGAAAATGTAGCCAAAACCATCAGAATAGCGGGGCAAGTCGAATTCCTCTTCCCGCCGGTGGACTTTGAGTTCGAAGACCAGCCATACCTGCTCATTGTTTCGCCGAGACATGAGATAGAGATTACCAAGACCATCCTCCTGAGACCCGACCTGAATTTAGAGCAGATAGCGGATATCGAAGACAAGGTTAGCGGTCAGGGCATGTCCGCTCTGGTGGAAAGGATCGGTGGGGTCGCCACCTACCCCAGCGTTGTCCCGCGCTCGATTTCGCTGCAGCACCTTCTGTCCACGGTAGCCCACGAATGGCTGCATCAGTACTTCTATTTCCACCCTCTGGGGCGCAACTACCGGGCAAATTATGAGATGACCTCCGTTAATGAGACCGCCGCAGGCATAGCCGGGGATGAAATAGGCTCGCTGGTATACAATCGCTATTACAGTCAAGGGAATAACGAAGCCGAAGAAGGTAATGAAGCTGCACAGACTCCGCAAGAATCGGAGCCTGTTTTCGACTTCAACAAAGAGATGCGGGAAATCAGGCTCGCCGTCGATGCGTATCTGGCACAGGGTCAGATTGAGGAAGCTGAGCGGTATATGGAAGAGAAGCGGGAATACCTAGTTGAGAACGGCTACTATATCAGGAAGCTGAACCAGGCTTACTTCGCTTTTCATGGCAGCTATGCCGACACACCGACGTCGGTGAATCCGATAGGAGGCTATCTGAAGGAACTGAGGCAGCGTAGCCCTTCACTGGGGGAGTTCATCAAAACTGTCTCGGGAATTTCGAGCTACGACGAATTGCTGGAAACGATAGGCTAGTAGAGTGTGTAACCCCGTAGGGGCACAAGGCATTGTGCCCAGGGCGAGGTCACCTCGCACCTACGGAGCAGAACAAGCCCTTGCCTCTATGTGTCCTACTTATATTCTATGTTCATATCCAGGTTGCCCTTACAGTCGATACTGATAAGCTTCGAGTAATGGATAGAGTAAAGGTGTTTAGGTCGCTCCGGGCTGCCGTGAACGGCAACGACCTCGCCGTTGTAGAGAGTGTGGTCGCTGCATTCGAGTTGTCCTACCACCTTGCACTCGTAGGCTACAGTAGCCCCTTTAATGAGCGGAGGATTCACTGCCTTAGCAGGACTGGTAGTGAGTCCGGCAGCGGCGAACTTATCACCCTTGCGACCCGACTTGATTCCGCACAGCCAGGCAGCCTTGGCTTGCTCTGCGGAAGGGAAGCAGATAACGAATTCCTTGCCGTCTTCCAGACACTCGTGAGTGTACCGCCCGTGCCCGACGGATATTGCTATCATAGGCGGTTGCAGCGAGGTGAAAGTCCACCATGACAGACCCATGACATTGGGCTTTCCCTTCTTATCCAGCGTAACAACCAGCGTGTAGGGATAAGGCGAGCCGAGCTCGATAGCGGTATGCAGGTCCATTTCCTTCATTCCAGCCTCCTTCCGTTCTCCCACCTCAGTATTCAGTAGTGCGCCGTTAAGCTGCGCTTACGGTGCCTGCATTATACTATGGTTGCCAAGACGGTGAACGGTAGTGTAGAGGCGGGTCTCAGCCTGCGCTTGACGCAGTTTACCGTCAGCGGTTATAGTGTTTGTGGAATTCATACACTACTCTTTTATGGGTGCTATCCATGACGGTCAGGGGAGGTGAATGAGATGAAGTTTACCAGAATCAGCGTTACCCCCGAGCGGATGAACGGCGTACCTTGCATCCGGGGTCTGCGCATCCCGGTGGCTACTGTGGTAGGCATGGTCGCTGAGGGAATAAGCGAAAAGGAAATCCTGCGGGCATACCCCGACCTGCAGGCGGAAGACATTCGTGAAGCTCTGCGCTACGCCGCTGAAGCGGTGCGGGAACGTGAACTGCCGTTGGTGACAGCGCCGTGAAGTTTCTCATAGGTTCTGTAGGGACGACCCGTCTGGTCGCACCTTCCCGATACAGGCAGACGCATGGGACTGCCCCTACAGTGGATACGTTCGTGGCAGGTTCAACAAACGCTATTTTCCAGTATTGCGGACGATAACATCAATAGCGAGGACAAAGCTTCAACCCACGCTCAAACTCTTACTTGACCTGTTCCATGACAATTGGGACAAGGTACTTCAATCTTAGCACCAGTTATCCGTGGCATATTGGGGTCAGGCACTCTTACCACACCAGACCCATGACAACGTGGACATGGAACCACCCTACTCATTTCATTACCCCCTTTTTACCCTTTTCTTTTTGAAGCCAGCGAACGAATTCTATCGTATTGTCGACATACCGTCTGGGAGAGCCAGACACGCTTCCATACAACTGCGATAATGCAGATTTGAGGTCGTCGTTTGCATCAACGAATGGTGACCAGTCCACTACGTAATGGGTAATTTTGCCTTCCTTCAAGGGAGTCGGATATTTAAATATATCGTTGCCTTCCAATTTTTGCATTATCGCTTTCTCTATTAGGTATTGTTCCATAGTATGATGCAAGACGACAGTATACAAGAGAAGTTCATTCTGCAATTTGTAAGCATCGACTAGAGGTCTACCAAAATGCAGAGATGTATCAAAATCGGCAGTTTGTTCGCCGTATGCAATAGCCCCTTTCATGGGAAAACCCTTAAGTATGGCCTCGCTAAGCACCCACCCAACAATGTAAAAAAACGTTTTGCAGATCGCAAAGAATCACTGCTGGACATAAGCAGAATGGAGTCTGAAAAAAACACTAGCTTGACGACGGAGCCTCCAAAAAGATACCGTCCTTTGGTTTGTGGACCGGCAATAATAGATTGGAATAATTCTAAGTTCTTCTTAACTTCGTCATGACTCTTTCTAAATATCATATCCTCGAAACCCACGATATCCATAAAAGCGATAAACCGCTTGCGTGTGGGAATCCAGCTATTATATCGTTTTGTCAACTAGCAAGGCCTCCTAAATTATATTGATTTCATATTTTAACACTTGAGGTAAGCGTTCCTCACCTGAAGAAGCAGGCTATCACTAAAAACCTTTGGTTAGGCTAATTATATAACCTTTGTATCTTGTAAACAAGGGATAATCTTTTTAGAGGGCTCTGCCTATTTGCTTTCGTCGAAGCATGTGTAGGGTGGGTGAAGTCCGCTTGGGCGGACGTAACCCACCAATTTAATTCTAGGATGGTGGGTTGCATTTCATTTCACCCACCCTACCGGAATTTTTACCGAAGAGGGCTGGGAAAACCATGTAGGGGCGCGGTCTCCGCGCCCAGGGCGAGGGCACCTCGCCCCTACGGAATAATCAAACAATCCTCAGCCATCATTGCAATCTGCGCTGCGTTCGTGTATCATTTGAGGGAGTTTGGCGAGAACTATACAGCGCATGAACCTTATCCAGCATCTGGATTACCTCTTCAACCCCCGCTCGGCGGCAGTCATCGGAGCATCCAACATTCCCGGCAAATGGGGCTGCGATATCCTCAACCTTCTGCTCACCAGAGGACAGCGCCAGGTCTATCCCATCAACAAGAACAGACCCGAGGTGCTCGGCGTCAAGGCTTACCCCGGCCTGAGCGATGTGCCCGGACCCGTGGATTTCGCCGTGATTACCGTTGCCTCGGAAGCGCTCCCCGTAGCGATGGAGGACTGCGCCCGCAAAGGGGTCAAAACCGCCCTGGTTATCTCCGGCGGGTTCGCTGAGACTGGCGCTGAGGGCACTAAATTGGAGCTGAAGCTTCTCGAAATCGCCCGCCGGGGCGGTATACGCTTTATCGGGCCGAACTGTGCCGGGCATTTCAATACCTACGCCGGGCTTTTCACCGCGCCCTATCTGCCTCCGCTGAACCAGGGACCCGTTTCCTTTATCACGCAAAGCGGCAACCTGGGGCTGGTCGTCCTTGCTCTGGCTCACGAGATGGGGCTGGGCTTCAGCAAGTACGTCAGCAGCGGCAACGAGGCGGATTTGCATTTCGAGGACTATCTGGAGTATCTGGGACAGGATGATACCACGAAGGTCATTATCGGCTATGTGGAGGGGCTGAGAGAAGGCAGACGCTTCCTCAATCTGGCACGCAAGATTACTAAGAAGAAACCTGTAATCATAATGAAGGTGGGCAGTTCGGATTGCGGGGCACAGGCTGCCAGGTCGCATACCGCCGCATTGTCGGGTTCGGACGAGCTTTCGGACGCCGCATTCCGGCAGGCGGGCGTGATAAGGGTGGACGAGGTGAGCGACCTCTTAGATGTGACGCTGGTTATGCTGGGACAGCCCTTGCCGCGGGGCAAGAAGGTGGCAGTGCTGACGGTGGGCGGCGGGCTGGGGGTAATCGCCGCCGATGCCCTGAAAAAGCACGGCCTGGAGCTTTCCGAGCTATCTCCAGCGACCTTGAAAAAGCTCGGCTCAGTATTATCGGGACGATGGTCGCGCGGCAATCCGGTGGATACCAGCGGCGACATCAGCTACCCCTGCCTGCTGCCGCTTCTGGAGGATAAAAATGTGGATGCGGTGGTGATTTCAGGGCCTATCTGGACTCCTTTCGGCTTCGCCGGTCTGATGAGCACCGCCCCCTGGGAGAGGGACTACACAGTAAGCCCCGAGCAAATTCTGCAGGGCATCGAGGCAGAGTACGTAAGGAATCTGGAAGTAACGATGGAGCTTATGCAAAGATTTCAGAAACCCATTGTTTACTCTGTCTGGGTAAGCGATGAGGTGAAGAGCAGGATTGTTTATCAGACGATGGCGCAACACCACCTCATCCCCTATCTTACGCCGGACAGGGCAGTCAGAGCGCTGGCTCGGCTGGTGGAGTACAGCGAATACCTGGGCATAGCAAAGTAAACATGGGAGTCCAGAGGGATATCCCTCTGGCGGGGGTTTGGGGGTGCCCCCCAAATCCCAAATTCCCCCAAGATTGGGGGATACAGGGGGTTGACTTATTGAGGCGTGGTTGGAGCAGACGCTCCAACCTACCCTTAAATAAACTGAGAGTCTAATTATGGACCTTAACAATAACCTGGATTTGTTGTTCAATCCCAAATCGGTGGCGGTTATCGGAGCCTCCAACACGCCGGGCAAGTGGGGCTTCGGTATTCTCAGCCACCTGCTGGCTAAGGGAAACAGGCAGGTCTATCCGGTAAACAAGAACGGCGGCGAGGTAGTCGGAGTCAAGGCATATAAAAGTCTGAGGGAAATCAATACTCCGGTTGACATCGTCGTGATAGTAACTCCCGTTGCCGATGTCCCCG
>VGNW01000150.1 GCA_016865955.1 Chloroflexota bacterium
CAGTTCTTCCAGGTATCGAACAGCTCGGTGTCTATTTTCGGCATCTGGCTTCAGCTTCTCCTGTTGGTTTGGTGCTCTCTGCGGAATCCAGCCTCCTTACCTGTCCCATGCCGGCAGTGCACTTGGCGCCTACACCCGAGTAGAAGGCAAAATCGCACAGCACATGAAAGATACGGTCCCAGACATCGCCTGACAGTGACGGCAGCATGAACTCGCAGGTGCCGGTGAATCCCACCTCGCGGTAGCTGCCGAAGTTGAGCATGCTGGTCCTGACATCGCAGTATGAAACGCCGATGCGCTCCTCGAGGAACTGCGCTATGTCCGTGCCCAGGTGTACCGGTGAATACTGGTTCCATTTGAATGACAGCTGCGAGAAGAACAGCCTGGGTACGGGTAGTGGTATGTTTATCCTGCCGTTCCTGAACGTGGTAGGCGAAATGAACGACAGCTTTGCTCTTCTTGAGACGGGATTCGGCGAGGTGGCCCTGCTGTTGTACAATTCCCTGTAGTCGCTTTGTGCTGCCCACGGGTGTGCGCCCAGCTTATCGTGGACAGCGGTGACCTGGAACTGCTGCTCCAGCAGCGCAATATTCGTTCCAGGCAGATCCTGCTTTAGCCTGAGCAGCACCTTGCTGAGTTCGGGTTCGATGCTGGTGAAGCGCAGCCAGCACGGAGCGCCATCACTGAGCAGGAGACGGTCCCGAACGCGAATAAAATCGCCGAAGACGGGAGAAACGGTGTACGGTTTTTCCTTGCTTGCCCGGTGCAGGTCGGCGGCCATGGTCCAGTCATATCTGGCCACCATGTCCAGGAAGAGGGCTCTTAATGCCCTGCCCGATGTGTAGTTCATGCCAGCCTGGTTGCTTGCCTTGAGTTCAAGTACCAGGCTAAGCAGCACCGGCAATCTCCAGCCTGGACCAGCCGAGCGACTGTTTCTTACCGTCGGGAGCAATGGCAACCTTGTGGGTTTTGGGGAACGTATTTATGCCAGCGTTCCTGTACAGTTTTACTATCCTCTCCTGTTCGAGGTTTCGGTTGCCGATGTGGGGGTAGATGAGACTCATTATGCCCTTTGAATGTACTCCCGTACCCCATCCCAATCTGAACAGGTTATCGCCTCCGGGTGACGGTTGCTTGCTGCTTTTTTTTATGTCTGCTGAGAACTGGTGGCAGAATTCGAGTAGCCTCGTTAACAAATCGGTGGCATTTGATATTCCTCGCATGGCGTATTCACCGAGCGAAGGCTGGCCATACGCCGGGTGGGTAGCCAGCTCTTTGAACAGGCAGAAGTCGATATCGACTGCGATGCTAATTGCCTTTTCAGAGGACTTGATGCATTCCACGAACAGACCGGGGGACCTGCTGGATGCCTGTTGCATGGCTCTTGCGCTCATGCCCTCTATGCTGACCTGTGCTATGCCTATGTCAGTTTGTGTTAGCGGTGTATCGGCCACGCGGATTGCCCTGAACAGGTCAGTATGCTGCTCGGAAGCCATGTCACCAAGCTTGAAGTCGCTGGCAATATCTTCCAAAAAATCGCCGACCTCGTATCTTCTTGAGCCGTATCTGGCAGGACCACCAATTCCCAGGTTCCGCCTTACTCGCGACAACACGGCTGTTTCGAACCACTGGCTGTCCTTCATGTTATCTTTGATGAATGAATAGATAGCCGCTGAACGGATAGCGCCCTTGATGGAACTGCCGGGGATATATGGCTCGGCATAGCCATCCCTGATAAACGGGTGGTAATCGCCTTTAATTTGCTGTGGCGAGGCGCAGGAGTATGCACTCGAGCTGCCCAGCAAATTTGCCAACGCGCTGCCAGATAATCTAAGCTTGGTCAGCAGGAAGTCTGCCAGGTCAAATGTCCTATCCTGCACCGCCACGGAAAAATCATCCAGCTTGTTTACCCTGGCCAGTTGATGTATCAACTTGTCGCTGTTTATCCAGTAAACCGTGCCGCTATAGTAAACGAAATCGATACCCTGCCGTGCCTTCTGCTCAAAATGCCCGATATGGAGGGGGGTTAGCACTGTGAGCTTGAGTCCCAGCTTGTCAATGAAACCCATTTATTTATTCTCCACTCATTATTCGGTTAACCTGATACGATATGTGTATGGTATTCCATAGCGGTAAACCCGGTGGCTCATACCATCCGGGGTAACATCACAGAGCACACCTCTTGGTGGGAACGGGAAGGCCGAGCCTTCGCGGAACATGAAGCACCTGTTCTTCCTGTGGGGAGAATGTGTATGTGGTGAATCCACCCAGCCACCGCGCTGGACCAGGTCATAATATACCTGCCGTGGCTTCTTCTGGATGCTACCGAGTTCGGTTTCTGATGGGTGGTACATGGAGAGCGTTAAATGGTGAGATCCGCTATCTTCTGACCCTAATAGAAAATCACCGGGCACTGGCTCCATCTTGCTCGGGCAGAATCTTCCAAAGCCGAGGCTCCGCTCGCCGCCAATTCCCTGGTCCCCCAAGAACCTGAACGCGGATTCGAACCGGTCCTTCAAAGAATCATCAAGCTGCACAAGGCAGAACAGCCCACCACCATTACCAGTGAAATTGAGTGACTTGACGAAATATATCTGTGACTGGCGGGTGATACGGTCAAGCCTCACCCTGGCTAACAGGTTTGTCTGGTAAGCCTCTTTTACCAAGAGGGCATGCTTTTCAAAATCATTTAGAGATCCCAGTCCGGATAGCGGCAGGTGTCCTGCCCAGTTCTTGAAGATAGCTTTTTCCACGAATGGAATCTCCTTGAGAGTGTTGCCTATCTTCCGGCCTATTTCCTCTTCATCAGGGTCACCAGAGCTACCAAATGGTGGTGGTGGAGAAAATGGTTTTGGAAAGAAGAAATAGTCTATACCGTTTTTCTTGAAACGTGGAAAGGCTGAGCTGAGGACGATCGGGGACTGGAGCTTCTCGCTATCCTTGGTGGGAAAGCTCCCGAGCAATTCTTCCAGGTCTTTGCTACCGTGAAGTATAGCCCAGGCGTTGCACAGTGCTCCAAACAGGGTATCCGATGGTATGTACTGGGAGCAGTTCTCCAGCCCGATACCGGGTTCACCGACGTGCATAGGCGACAGCGGATCAAGCCTCAGCAGGTAATCCTGCATCTAGTTCTTGCCTCCCATGAAACCCCCCATCTCGCTAAGGCAACCTGGCAGCTGTTTGCGAAGCTCTTCCAGGGTATCCTTCGTTTCATCAGCTGGTGGTTTTGCCTGGAATAGCTCCTTGGCCTGTCCTTTAGCCGAAGGGCCTTGTTCAGTGTAGAATTCCAGTTTTCGTGCGGTGATGTTGGCAATATGGAATTTCACCCGGCCGTATCCCCTGGACCCGCTACCGCCCAGGTAATCATCCTGGAGCAGGTAGAGCATGTTCACCAGGTTGTGTATATCTTCAGTTGCCAGCTCCGGGTCCGCCACGTTATACACGATATCCAGTTCGAAGCGCGCGCCGCGCGGTATACGTTCTATGTCCCGGGGGTTGGAGTGTGCTGTTATCCTGTCCAGTGTATTTTCCGCCTTCCACTCGGTATAGCGTAACGGTGAATTCATTTTGTTGAGCAACTCAGCGCCGTTTTTGAGTCGGAGATCACTGACGATAACCGGGGATGGCATGTTTTCCCCCTCGCTTTTCATGGGTGTGCTGCCGAAAAGCCTGCAGACCGGGCATTTTTTATCTTGGCACACGTGTATCCTGATCTCTTTAGGCGCCTTGCCGGCTACCTTGACCAGGTAGCCATCGCCCTTACTGCCATCATGGCGCTTTTTCATCTCCGCCCTTTCCAGCAGGCTACGGAGCTTGCCTTTGAGCGAGCTACCGGGTATATATGGCTCCCCGCTGACGGGATCCCTGACCACCGGCGAATCTATACCTCCTATCTGCTGTGTTCCGCTGGCAGCTCCTATGTGCAGACCGGTCTCGCAGGTCATCTCTCCTCTGATGATTACCTTCCCATAGAGTGGATTAAGTTCGCTCATTTTTACCCCCTTTACTGTTTGCCATACCTGCAGGTGAAGGCAACGACCGTCTCCACGAAGTCGGCGAAGTCACTGAATACGCCCTTGAGCCTAGCGTCATCGAGTGTTCTCATGTGTGCAAACCACGGCTCCAGCATGCGGAGAAGCATCTCAAGTGCCTGTTTTTTTGATGCTGCGTAGGCTAATTGTGGCCGGAGGCGTGCGATATCGATGCTTTTCGCTTCGCCTGCCCTCAATGTTTTCACGCTGTCAAGAAAATGCATTATCTGGGTAGTTGTTATTTCTACAGCAGCGAGTAACAAACCTGCTGCTTCGCCCAGGTCCACCATATCGGGCGTACCTGACGCTTTCTGGTTCAGGAATGCTGTCACCTGTTCTGCTATTTTCTTATTTACGTTGGTTGCTTGCCGCTTTGCCAGATTTTCTGCATCTCTTTTTTTGAGAGCTTCACTTTTCCATTTATTTTGTAATTCATCTATTTCGGTCGCTGTTAAGAACCTATAAACCTTGTCTGAGTCCTGTATATTCCTCTCATTCCATTTGCTGGCACAGTATGCCTCCGCTGCCTCTTTTAATATAGTATCGATATCGATAAGATTTTGAGCGCTGGTAGTTGCCTGTGGCATATCAACCTCCTTATTCGGTATGTTTTCTCCTTCCCAGCAACTCCACCCAGGTGACTGCCGGGTGGAGGTAGTTTATCGTATCCGCATCCAGGAGACTCTTTTCCAGTGCCGGGCTGACCTCAGCGCGTGAAAGGGCGTAAGCCAGTGCAGGTAAGTACAGCTTGCCCCTTGTTTTTTTTGCTTCCGCTACGCTAAACAGCTTGTAAAGCAGGGCACGTCCTCCCGGCTTAAGGGTGAACGATCCCTTTGCCCTCTTATCCTGGAGCTCTTCTGCCAATTCTTTCGCGAGGTCCATCATCCCCTTAGCGCTAAACTTACTACCTGGCACATCCCAACGTAATGCCTGGCGGCCGTCCTCTGTGCCGAATATCTGGCTCTTGAAGAATGGTGCGAAGCTGTCTTTCTCGTGCCCGTTGGACCTGTTTCTCTTGGCTTCAACCTCGGCCTCTGCCGCTTCGCTGGCAAACTGGTAAATAGGGTAATGAGGCTCCCGTACCAGCATGCCGGCGGAAAGGTGTATGTCCGGGTTTCCCCCCGTATACTTCTTGAAAGCAGTATTGATGTCGAAGGCAAACTCGATGATGTCGTTCCAGGCTCCGACCACAAAGGCATCATCGCCACCGGAATAGACGATGACCATTTTCCTGTCTGCCGGCTCCGTATACGGCAGAATAGAGACCCTGGGTATCGTGAAATGTGTACCACAAATGCCATTCATGTAGAACTTGAAGAACAGGGTCAGTGCTCGGGATACTGTAGCCAGCTTGAGCAGGGATACCTCATTCTCGGCAAAGCCCTTTCCCGTTGCGATGTCTCCCAGGTTGTCCACATCCAGGCGCAGCACGCCGAGGCGTCCCGCACCCACGCTCTGCTCTGCCAGCCATTCAAAGGTCAGGTCCTTGGACTTAACATCATTTCCCTCCGGGCGGTAGTTTGCCAGCATGAAGGGGTGGATTTTATCGCTTGCTGAGAAGTGAGCGGGCTCATCAAGGCTGTTCAGGATCCAGGCGGCGTCCGATGTGTCTAGAGATTTTTTATCTGGTATCTTGCCCGGCAACAGGGCGTACCATTTGCCGGCGATCCTGGCAATGCCTTTGCCTTCTTCAGGCCTGTCGTTGCAGCGGATTATGTGATTGTCAAAAAACAGGTGCTCGCCGAGATGGAACATGTCGGAGCAGAAGGGACAGGCCAGCGTTATTTCACCAGAGCTTTCAATTTCGGCGAGCTCTTCGTGATGGTAAGGCAGCCCGATCAGGTAGCTTTCTTTGTGGCAGACCTGGCATTCCCCGTGCTCAGGCTCA
>VGNW01000151.1 GCA_016865955.1 Chloroflexota bacterium
GGTATAATGCTATCAACTACGTTGTGAGAAGTCAAAAACTTGCACGGCAGATAGTGCGCTTTCTTGGCAGCTTCTTACATTGTGAGGTAAAGTATGAAGAATATGGACAACCCGTGGGAACACAATATATAGGGTGCAGATACTGATACGGCTTCAGTTTGCCCCTATGTATTTAAGCCAGTCTGCTTCTAATCCATTTGTATTAAAGGAATAAACTTCCATCAACGCGTCATCATAAGAGCTGCCTTCCTTGAATATATTGAGCAACTCGAACATCTTATCCCGACCATAGGTTTGAATAAGGAAGTCCACGATACTATAGCTTTCAGCATAAGCAAGGTGAGCCCCCGCGGGATCAGCAGGAAAGCTGCTGCATAAAGACTGTACGGAGATAAGGGTTCCTCCCGATATAGCTGATGTCAGCACAGATTGGAATCTTTCCTCTAAATCACCTTCGGCATACATGGAGAGCCCTTCTTCGAGCCAGGTCGGTATGTCGCCATAGGGACTATTAGTCATCTGGTAGGTCACCAGATGCGCCAGTTCGTGCACCATAGCCCTCTTACCCCAATCCAGGTTTTCAGGGGCAATACCTATAGCCACAATGCCGTACTCCACAAAAGCAACTCCGCCTGTCCATTCACTTGGATACACCAGCGAATCGCGTAATTCATCTGTGTTTCCATAAATATATATTTTGACCGGCTTTTCCAGATGAGCCCCTGTGTCATCTGACAGCTTGTCGAGGCCTCCCTGTGCAGCATTCATCAATTGACTGCCAAAGGACTGACTGCCTGTGTACCAATATAATGAGACATTAGCATCGGAGAGGGTATTCCAATCATAGCGCAGGTCATGAAAAACGAGGGTTGTCCATGAGGTCTGAGTTTTGCGCTTCGCAGAATCCTCTATCAGCCACTGGTACTGGATTTCAGCACCCGGTGGTAGAGGTGCTTTGCGTGTGTCCCATTTCCAGCTTGTTTCGACATGTTTATCGCTATCGAACTCCGGTTCCACCTCGGTAGCCACCTGCGCCAGGGAGATTTTCTTCACCTTATATCGCAGCTTTATACTGTCTATCTTATATGAACTCTCCGCCTCTACGCGGAAGGTTAGAGACGAGGGGAAATCGGTCTCCGTTTCAGAGGAGATAATCTCGATACTTCCGCTTACAGCAGTGGGCATGGGCGGTTGCACTGTCGGCGCGACGGTAAGTGCGGCTGTAGGTGTGGCTGACACAGGTGACGATGCCGGCAAGGAAGGCGTCGGTGAAATTTCCGGTGAGGAACTACATGCCTGACCGGAAATGCTGAATATAACAACAATACAACACAGAATAAAGGTTAATTGTCCGCATAGCCCCTTGCTCATGCTTCGCATCCGTTACCTTATTAATTATGCCTGTTACTTTTTAATGAGGCTCTACGGAGACATCCTTCAAACATACAAAACCCATGGGATTCAGTACGAACCCCTTGACATATGGTTTAACCAGTATATATTCCACACCAAAGTATAAAGGCAAACAAGCGGCATCGTCTATCAGCATCTGTTCCGCCTGCTGATACATCTGCATTCGGACCGCGTTGCTTTGCTCGACCCGCGCCTGCTCCAGCAGGGAGTCCACGCTGGCGTTGGAATATTCCCCTGTGTTCTCTTCGCTTCCTGTGTGGAACAGGATATCGAGAAAGTCCTGAGGGTCAGGATAATCGGCTGACCAACCTACGGTAAATAACTCGTCTTTCTCTTCCATCAACAAATTGTGATAATTCTCGGGGTCCAGTTGTCTGACATCGACCTCGACGCCGAGATTATCATGCCACATATCTATCAGAGCGGTTTCAAGGTCTGAGACCGTACCACGCCCTGATGTTGTGAGCGTGATAGGAGGCAGATTCGAGACGCTGCCGTAGCTGGATTCGGCAATGAGTTGTTTCGCCTTCACAGGGTCGTAGCCCAGCCCTTGAAGGCTGGCACTGTAGCCGGGTAATCCGGGAGGCAATATGCCATCGGCACTCACCACAGAATCTTTGAAAATAACATCGACAATCTTGTCCTTGTCTATGGCATAGCTGAAGGCTTGTCTCACCTTTGAGTCATTAAAGGGAGGCTTCGTGGAGTTAAACCCAATGTACGCGACAGATAATTGCGGGACCGTGACCAACTCCTCATTTAAGGGATTGGTTGAGTCAAGTACCCTATCCAAATCATCGAGATAAACCCCCGTTGAGTCTATCTCTCCGGTTTCGTACATTATCATAGGATAACCGCCCCACAGGCTGAATACTACATATTCGACCTTTGAAGGCGTATCGTAAAAGTCGCTGTTTCTTTCCAGGATGACGAGTTCGTCCTCCTCCCATTCCATAAGGCTGAATGCGCCTGTGCCGTTGGGTGTTTCCCACCAGTCCTCACCTGATTCTACATCGTACCTGTCAACCACAAAGGATACCGGATGCGCTAGCTTCTGCAGAAAGTACGATTTGGCTGAATCTATGGTGATCTGAAGCGTGTAATCATCCATTACCTTTACGCCGCTTATATCGGAAGCCTCACCATTCAGTTTCTCGGTGACGCCGACAATATCCGAGAGATATGTTGCGGCGGTGGGGGAATCGGTATCGGGGTCGCAAGCACGCTCTAGAGAATACTTAAAATCGTTTGCGGTAACCTGTCTGCCACTGTGAAAGGTTGCATCTTTACGCAGATGGAACGTGTAAATGGTTCCATCGCCTGTGATATTCCAGCTCTCTGCCATATCAGGCACAATCTGCAAATTCTGGTCGAATGTGACCAGGCCGCTGAAAATCTGGTACACATAGAAAGCTGAGGCTGTCTCTCGGCACATAGTAGGGTCCAGTGTTAATGGGCCTGTATCGTAAAGAAACAGAGCTTCGGAACGGGGTATTCCAAAAAGGGTAGGTTCTTCCAGTCTGAATTTCTGTACGATAGAGTCCAAAGTATTTTTTACGAGGTCGAAAGAAGTACTAACATAGTGTCTCCATAAGATAATGACTTTGGTGCCGTTGAAAACGATCTGTGCCTCACCCTTGGTGGGATATCCACTTGAGCTGGCGGTGAAAACGAAATCATATGCAGGAATCGAATTGCCTACAGTGGAGCTGCCCTGAGAAACGATAGCGAATGTAGATAATATCCCTCTTATCTGCTCGATAAATTCTGTGGCGTACTCCTCCAGTGACATCTCCTCTGTGAGGACTCCCAGCATAATGATAAGTTGAGTTCCCTCATCCGGTTCTTTTATCGTAATAGCTGATTCTGTCTCATCAACAACCCAGTCGATAGGGAACTCAATAGTGAAACCGAATGCGCTGCTTCTATAAAATCCTGGACTTACTTTAAGTGTGCTCTGAAATCCATCGACTGAAACCTGATAAATTCCCGCCTTTTCCTTAGAAATCTGGAATCGTACCTTTTTGCTCGATTGGGGCCCCACCACTATATCTTTCTTCTGTGCGGAGACACCTTCTATCTTGAGTTCTACCGTATAGTTCCCTGAAACTCCTCCGGTGTTTTTCAGCGATACTATTGCCGTTGCCTCTTCCTCGACGGCGACCTTACCGGGAGTCAGTAAAAGCGATGTTACTTCAATCGAGGCAGGTAAAGGCGTAGGGGTAGGTTGCGGGGTAGGCGTAGCCCCAACAGTCGTTGCCTGCGATAAGGCAGGAGTTGCTGTGGATAACCCCGACGATGTTTCGTTGCCCCCTGAGGAGGAGCAGGCAGCTAGGGTAATCACAAGGATAGACAGAATCAGCATGATGGAAGTAAGCTTGTGAATCTTCATAGAACACCCCCTAATAAATATGGGAAGGTCGTGAGGGAATTAATTGGGAATGATAATAACATGAGAGAGTATATTAGTCAATAATCGCGCAGGTTAAATTGCCGGCGCAAGTATTTCAGAGAATATAAACGTGGGGTAATGATCGAAATCCGTACTTACGATTGCTCCAGCCCCATCCTTATTCCAGAATACCTCGCGGCGAAGCCAAGTGATTTCACAGCCAGATCGAAGTCTAAATAGGTCGGCAAACCGCGCGCCTCAAGCTGGCGCAGCATCTCCTCTAAAACCTGTGTCTTCATCCCGTAAAGATGTATAGCTATCGTCTTCGACATATGCTTCTTTAAACTGTCAAACGTCTCGGCGATGTAATGTATCAGGGCGTCGAAACCGACATATATCGATGCTGCAACGCAATCCACGTTCTCGTCCTCCAGCACCGCCTCTATAATCTGCCTCTGCTTAGTGAAGGGGTCTTCCGCCACCGACAGCACCGGTCCCAAATCTACGGGGTTGCCGCCCAGTCTGCGGAACAGCTTCTTGAGTCTCTTCTGGGTGGCAGCCGAGAACTTCGCCATAACCAGTCCCGACCCCACAGCCGTATCTATAACCGTCACACCCAGCCCGCCCGACCCCGTGATGATAGCCACACGGTTTCCCCTGGGCAAGGGCTGACTGTTAAACACTCTGGGCACATCCCAGTATTCCTCCCACGAACTGAGACGGAGCGCTCCCACCTGCTTTATTACAGCATCATAGACCTGTTCATTCCCCGCCAGCGAGCCTGTATGAGAAACCATAGCCTCAGCGCCAGCCTCGCTTTTGCCGCCTTTGATGATTAATAACGGTTTGCGAGCTACTACCCGTCGCGCCGCCTCGATAAATCTGCGCCCGTCCCTGGCGTTCTCCAGGTGCATTGCCACAGCTTTTGTCTTGTGGTCATTCGCCAGATAGTTCAGCACGTCCGACTCATCGACATCGCACTTGTTGCCGATGTCGCACAATAACCTGACCGGATAACTGCGTTCCTCCAGAGGCTTCGCCGCCAGTCCCACGGAGCCGGTCTGACTGCAATAGGCAACGCCCCCCTGGCGAATCTTATCCTGAACGATGATGTAGGGATTGGTGAGGAAGCCTGTTGCGGGATTGAACACGCCGACCGTATTGGGTCCTATGATGCGTATCCCCGTGCGGCGGGCGATGTCCTCCAGTTGCCTCTGATATTTGGCGCCATCGCCGCCGGCTTCGGCGAAGTTCTCCGATACAATGATAACCGCCTTCACGCCCTTATGCGCACACTGCTGCACTATCCTGGGCACCGTTGGCGGTGGCGTTATCACAATAGCAGCTTCGACAGGTTCTGTTACCTCTTCTACAGAAGAATAGGCCTTCATGCCCACGACTTCGCTGTGGAATGGGCTGACGGGGTAAATCTTCCCGGAATAGCCGAATTGACGCAGACTCCGCACCATGCCGTAGCCCAGACCGAACCCCTCCCGCAACGAGCCGAATACAGCTACGGAGCCCGGCTCGAAAAAAGCCCTGAGGTCACTCTTATCCTGCTGCGGCATTACTCCATCTGTTCCAGCCGTTCGTGGTGAGCCTGTCGAACCATGAACGACCCTTCGACAAGCTCAGGGCGAACGGGCGAGGCAACCTCGCCGTTACATTTTTAAATATATTGCTACTTAAAGAACACCTTCGATAAGCCTGGCAACATATCGCGCTATAGCAGGCGATGATGTCAACCCCGGTGACTCAATACCAATCAGATTGACAAACCCCGGCAGTCCCTTATCGCTTTCATCCCTGATAACGAAGTCCCTGATGTCCTCGCCGGGACCCTGAAGCTTCGGCCTGATGCCCGCCATCTCGGGTTCGAGGTCTTCGTACTCTATAAACGGCAGCATCTTCCTTGCCGATTCATAGAATGCCTCTTTATGTCTCGTGTCAACGCTGTAGTCTATACTGTCCACATACTCCACGCTGGGGCCCAGCCTCATTCTGCCTTCGAGGTCAAGTGTAACGTGTATGCCCCGGTTAC
>VGNW01000152.1 GCA_016865955.1 Chloroflexota bacterium
AGGAGATTAAAAGATAACGATAAGCCTAAATTTTAGTCAACGACTCAGTTGAAAATTGAGAAACTGTGCTGAGTATCAGATTTCGTGAACTTAATCAGAGGTTTCCTAAGTCAAACAAAGATTTTGCCTGTGTTAGAAATGAATTTGAAGATTTCAGGCATGACCTAAACATGAATTCACAGTTCGATATTGATTCAAAGAATAACGAGTATAAGGAACTCAGGAAAAAATACCAAGAGTACTGTAATAATAAACCTCGTGATTGGACTGTAACAGATAGATTAAAATATAAGGTCAAGGATATCTTAAACAAAACAATCCGTGACCAAATAAAGACTTAAATTTATGGGAGTCAACTATGGCAGATAAAGGCACACCTCCGACACCACCAACAGCCCCACCTGAAAAAATAGGAAAGGCAGGAGCACCTGGCCCGAAACCAGAACCTAAACCAAGAAATAAATAGAAGCTTAGCGAGGTTATACAGCGAGGTGCACCCATATCCTACATGCTGAACACATTCCATTCTTAGTTCGTCGCCGGTAGCAGGGCTGACTACGCATACGCATTCTTGGAAATCTTCCCCCATCCTCCACTCACGCGAGTTGCCAAGTTTGAAAAATTCGCTAAAATGTATTCCATATCTCGAAATCACCCTGAAGGAGAGCTGCCTTGGAATACTTCTTAACCGAACAGCAGAAGCTCATTAAAAGCATAGCCCGCAGAATCGCCGAGGAACGGATTCTCCCCGTCCGCGCCGAACTGGATGAAAAGGAGGAGTTCCCCTGGGCGCTTATCAAGGACATCGCTAACGCCGATTTGTTTCGCATCTTCATCCCAGAGCAGTACGAGGGCATGGGCGAGGGCAGCTTCGCCCTGGTCATCGCTGTTGAGGAGCTGGCGCGCGCCTGCGCGGGGGTATCGCTCACCTACGCCGCCGACGCTCTGGGCGCTTTTCCCATCCTGCTCTATGCCAGCGAGAAACAGAAGCAGCAGTACCTGCCTGCCATAGCCAGCGGAACAAGGCTCACCGCCTTCGGGCTCACCGAGTCGGGGGCGGGTAGCGATGCCGGCGCCATCAAGACCACCGCCAAAAAGGACGGCGACAGCTATGTTCTCAACGGCACCAAGCAGTTCATCACCAACGGTGGCGAGGCTGAGATATACACCGTCATCGCACTGACCGACCCGACCAAGGGCAGCCGCGGCGCCAGCGCCTTTATCGTGGAAAAAGGCACGCCCGGATTCACCTTCGGCAAGAAAGAGAAGAAGCTGGGCATCCGCTGCTCCGCTACACGCGAGCTGGTGTTTCACAACTGCCGCGTGCCCAAGGAGAACCTGCTGGGCAGAGAGGGCATGGGATTCATCGTAACCATGAAGACGCTGGATTCCTCCCGACCCGGCGTGGGCGCTCTGGCACTGGGTCTGGCTCAGGGTGCGCTGGAGGCTGCGGTAGCTTACGCCAGGCAGCGCGTACAGTTCGGGCACCCGGTATCGTCAATTCAGGCGGTGCAGCATATACTGGCGAATATGGCTATGGAGCTCGAGGCAGCCCGGGCGCTGGTCTATGCCACCGCCAAGACCATAGACAGCGGAGCCAAAAATTTTACCGAGGAAGGCGCTATGGCGAAGGTGTTCGCCACCGATATGGCGATGAAGGTTACTACCGACGCCGTGCAGGTGTTCGGCGGCCCGGGCTATATGCGCGACTACCCGGTGGAGAAGATGATGCGCGATGCCAAGATTAACCAGATATATGAAGGCACCAATCAGGTGCTGCGAAACGTCATCGCCCTCGAGCTACTGAGAAGGAAAGGGCTGCGCGAATGAACATCATCGTCTGCATCAAGCAGGTCCCCGGCACTACCGAGATTAAGATAGACCCCAAGACCAACACACTGGTCAGGGAGGGCGTGAAGAGCATCATAAACCCCTTCGATTGCTACGCCGTGGAGGAGGGCGTCCGCCTCCGCGAGAGATACGGGGGCAAGGTTACGGTTATCACCATGGGTCCGCCGCAGGCGGAAGAGGCGCTGAGGGAGACCATATCGCTGGGCGCCGACGAGGCGATACTGCTCAGCGACCGCGCCTTCGCCGGCTCCGATACGTGGGCTACCTCGTATGTCCTATCCAGAGCCGCCGCCAAAATAGCGAACTACGACCTCATCATCTGCGGCAAGCAGACGCTGGATGGAGATACCGCGCAGGTGGGACCGGGCGTGTCCGAGATGCTGAAGATACCCTTCATTGCCTATGTGAGCAAGGTCGAGGAGACTAAAGATAAATATATCAGGGTGCAGCGGATGGTGGAGGAGGGCTACGAGGTCATCGAGGCGACGCTGCCCGCCGTAATTACGGTAGTCAAGGAGATAAACGTGCCCCGCCTCCCATCGTTGCGCGGCACGATGAAGTCGAAAAGCGCCAAGATACCTGTGTGGAACGCAGCGGAGATAGGAGTAGAGGCAGACAGAGCGGGCATCCCCGGCTCGCCCACACGGGTGGTCAAGATATTCTATCCCAAGCGCACCCACAAGAGCGAGATATTCCAGGGCACGGTGGAAGAACAGGTCAGTCAGCTTGCAGAAAGGCTGGAGAAGATAGTTTAGACCAAAGAATCCAGGCACCTGTATTCCCGCGTGCGCGGGAATGACATGAGAAGTGCAGGTTAATGAATAGGGGTAGCATGGAGCAGGTGAAACAGCAACAGAATCCTCTCTCCCCTGGCGGGCTTCGCCGTGAGCTCAGCCGAACGGAGAGAGTTAGAGTGAGGGGGACAACGTTTCACCCTCACCTAGCCTCTCCCGTCAAGCAGAAGTAGGGTGGGTGCAATCCGCCTGGGGCGGATGTAACCCACCATTACGAATAATGAAAGCTGGTGGGTTTCGCTGCGCTCCACCCACCCTACGGCTACTGGATTCCTGCTTCCGCAGGAGTGACATGAGAAGCGCAGATTAACAGCATTATCGCGGGTCAAGTTTTATGGAAGAGCAAGCATATACAGGATTCAGGGACGAATCTGCCGAAATGTCTGAGACAGTGAAGGAAAAGGTTAGCAAATCAAAGGCTAAAACCGATCTGGTCAGAGCGGCTTTGATCGTTCTGGGGACTCTGTTCCTGGCGACGGGCACCGTGGGCATATTTCTACCCCTGCTGCCCGCCACGCCGTTCTTTCTGCTCGCCGCCGCCTGCTATGCCCGTAGCTCAAAGAGATTCTACGACTGGCTGCTCTACAACAGGATTTTCGGCAGCTATATCAGGAACTATCGCGAAGGCAAGGGCATCGCCCTGAGGGTCAAGGTTATCACCCTGGCGCTGCTCTGGGGTACCATCATATACTCAGCGTTTTTCGTGGTCGATGCGCTTTACTGGCAAATAATCCTGCTCGTGATAGCTGTGGGAGTGACGACACATATTCTTAAGACGAGGACATTGAAACAATAGCTTTCAGCGGTCAGCTATGCAGGTTGAGTTGATAGGTTGCGGTGGCGCAGCTCGAAACGGAATTCGGGGATGGGTTGAGGGAATACGCAACCGGACACCGCCAGACGAAACGAGCCGCGCAACCCGATAACGAATGACCGAGAAGAAAAGACTGAAAGCTCACCCAGACTGAAAGAGGTACACATGGGAATACAGGTAGACCTTGAAAAATGCACCGGATGCGGGTCGTGCGTGCCGGTGTGCCCCTTCGGGGTGATGGAGCTTATCGACGATAAGGTGCGCATTAAAGATGGCTGCAATCTCTGCGGCGCCTGCGTTGACGCCTGCACCTTCGAGGCGATAAAAATCGAGAAGGCGGAGCAGAAAGCAAGCGAGGGCTATAAAGGCGTCTGGGTTTTCGCCGAACAGCGCGACGGCAAGCTGAAAAGCGTTGCCTATGAGCTGGTCTCAGAGGGAAGGAAGCTGGCAAATAAGCTGGGCACTGAGCTTGCCGCCGTATGCCTGGGACATAACGTCAAAGACATAGAGCAGCTTATCGCCTGCGGCGCCGACAGGGTCTATGTGGCGGACGACAC
This sequence comes from Chloroflexota bacterium, assembly GCA_016865955.1. Lineage (GTDB taxonomy): Bacteria > Chloroflexota > Dehalococcoidia > SZUA-161 > SZUA-161 > VGNW01. The sequence continues at coordinate 4,017 of VGNW01000152.1, forward strand.
GGCGCTGGCAGACCATCAGGAGGACTATTATACAGGGTTGATGGTCGACCTCATTCACAAATACAAGCCCGAGATACTGCTCGCCGGAGCCACGGCAATGGGTCGCTCGTTCATCCCCAGAGTAGCCTCGATTCTGTACACAGGGCTTACCGCCGACTGCACAGGGCTCGACATCGACCCGGAGACCAAGCTGCTGCTGCAGACCCGTCCCACCTTCGGCGGCAATGTCATGGCAACCATCATGTGCCAGGCGAAAAGGCCGCAGATGTCGACCGTGCGACCGCATGTATTCAAGAGGGCGAAGCCGGATGCAGGGCGCAAGGGACAGATAATCAAGGTGGACTTCAAGAAAGAAACCGTCACCGCCAGAACGAAACTGGTGCGGTTCATCGAGGACTTATCGGAGAAGGTCAAGCTGGACGAGGCGGAAATCATCGTATCCGGAGGTCGCGGGCTGGGCAAGCCGGAGAATTTCAAGCTGGTAAAGGAACTGGCGGATGTACTGGGGGCGGCACTGGGCTCATCGCGCCCTCCCGTAGACGAGGGCTGGATTTCCTATTCGCATCAGGTGGGTCAGACGGGGAAGACCGTTTGCCCCAAGCTCTACATAGCCTGCGGTATATCAGGCTCGGTGCAGCACCTGGCGGGCATGGGCACCTCAGAGTGCATCATCGCCATCAACGAAGACCCCAATGCGCCGATCTTCCAGGTAGCCACTTACGGCATAGTGGGCGACCTGTTCAAGGTCGTACCGATGCTAACGGAGAAATTGAAGAGAACCCGAGGGCTTGCTTGATAAAAAAGGCAAGCTCGAATCCTAAGAATCAGATACAGGCTGAGAGAAATTAACGCCTGGCTCGGGCGACCTTCTCGTCCTCTTCGAGAGTTATGCTCACCACTTTGAACACGCTCTTGACCTTGGCTTCTATCCAGGCAGTGAGATAGCTGACTTTCTCGAACAGAGGCAGGTCCCAATTGGGATTTATGGTGAACCGCACCGTGATTTCCGACCCCTTCGCCTCCGCACTGACTACCTGACCCCTGAAATTGAGCACGCGGTTTACTTCCTCTTTTGCCCGCTCCAGGTTGGCTCTCCCGGTACCGCTCACCGACTCCAGAACTACTTTCATTTCGCTACCCCCCGTATTTACATTCTAAACACTATCGCAACGGCATCCTAACAGAGCCGAAATTGCGCTCTGGACATCGGCACGGCATCTTACCAGAGACGCCACCCGCGATGAAACCTTCAGGTCTTCATCGGAACCGTCCACTTCCGCCTTTATCTCATTACGAATCATCATGTCCACTTCATCGAGCCGCCTCACCATATCGCTTATCCGTTCTAATCCGATAACGCCCAATTCTACCATTTAATTCCTCTCAACCCCCTCCACTGCCGTACTATATAATGAGCCGGCGCAAGACTATCCGCAAGCTTACTCCTCACCGCTCAATATTAATTGTATTCCTGCAAGATTACAACGGGATTAAATCCCTGAGGCAAGTTGTAACAAAGATATTACAAGCGCATTAAGAAAGAATAACAATTAGGGGCAAAATTCTGAAAACTCCGATTGCCCAAAGAGGAAAATTCGCTAAAAGCTCTCCGGTTTCCCCAGGTAATATCCCAGACCTGTTTTGGTGAGGATAATCCGGGGACGGCCGGGATTCTCTTCAATTTTCTCTCTCAATCTCCTGATATGCACCCTGAGGCTGTCCACAGAGCCCGGATACTCTTCGCCCCAAACCTCTTCGGCAAGGTCGGAATAGATAACAATCTGACCGCTGTTTTTCATCAAGCTATGAAT
>VGNW01000153.1 GCA_016865955.1 Chloroflexota bacterium
AATCGTACTCGTCCTCGGGCACACCGGTCTGAACAAAGGTAAGCCGTGTGCTACCACCGACCTCTTTCAGAGCAAAGGCGGCTTTAGAATAATGCCCCTCCGGCCAATCGGAGCCCCGCCACGACTGCACAATCTTCTCATCGGGAACCAGCTCCAGGTTGACACCTTCGATATAGCCGTCGTATGCCGTGAACCTGCCACCCACCTTGCGACTGATGCTGGCTTTAGCCCCTGTGAACTTCGTGTGCTGACGCGAGTCCATGAGCGCCTCATATACCTCATGCGGACTCGCCTTGAACGTTACGGTCTGTCTGATGGTTTTCGTTTTCATCACCGCCTCCTCTCCAGTTAATAGCCTAATTATATTACAGTATAAGAATTTAAAAAGAGACAAAAGTCGCATAAAAATTTCAGACGTTCTGTCATACTCAGAGTGCCACGGTGGAGGAGCTCTTTGGTGTACACGGCACAGAGAAGAAAACGCATTGCAGAGCCTGAAAAAAAGGTTACCCAATTGCTCAGGACAGGCGAGGCGTGCAAGATTTTATGCATACACCAGAACACTTTGAGGAGATGGAGCAAGCAGGGACTCATCAGAGCTTACCGTATCGGCCCGCGCGGCGACCGCAGGTTCAGACGTGACGATATAATAGCCTTGCTCATGGAGAAGACCAAAGGTGAGCGGGCACACTCCTCCAACTGAGGCTCGGATATGTAAAAGAGGGAAAGGGCGACCCTGAGGGTCGCCCTTCTTTTTTTGCTTTGTCTTAGCTTTGTAAAGCGCTGCCTAATCGTTCAAACGGAACGGCGGATAGCGGTCCGTCATCAGCGCCGCGTAGATAGCAACACGGTAAGTCCAGCGGTTCATACCCAGGATAATGTTGTACAAATCCTTGTGATATTTACCGCTGAACAACAGTATTACCGCGACAAAGGCAACCAGCCAAAAAGTCAACCCGATCCAGCGACCCCATCCCCCACCACACCCCCAGAAAAACGCCACTACGATATAGTGGGGTATTGCCAGCAGCCACCACTTTATCAGCACCAGACCCCGTGACAGCTTCTCAGGGTATGCCACCTCGAGGTCGGCAGGATAACCGCCTGCTTTGAACGTGAACGGCGGATACTTGTCGGTGCCCAGCGCTTGATAGCTATAGAATCCCACCCGCCAAGTCCAGCGCAGTACTCCGACACTGAAATTGAACAGGTCTCTGGGGTATTTCCCCGTGAACAGAATGGCGAACAGACTGAGGAGCCAGACCACGGCACACGCTATCCACAAAAAGAACAGCACGATGTAATGAGGAATGAGCAAAAACCATTTCACCAGCCACAGCGCCGGCGATAATGGCTCCGTCAATTCACCTTTAAGAAAGAGCGGATATGTCCCCTCGCTCTCAGGATTAGCTGCTGCTTCAGTTCCCCCTCCACCAACTCCTGTTACTCCGCCTGCGGTTTTCGGTCCCTGCGTTCCACGCACTGAGAAGTAAATCATCAGGACAGCTATAATCAAAGCTACGATTCCACCGATTAAGATGCCAAGACCGGTGCCGAATACCAAAGGAACTTTAGCGCCAAGTACCACATCCACATCGACACCGGGGGAGCCATCCTCATTCATCACCACCAGCACCCAGTTTCCCGTCTCCAGGTCCCATCTCAAAGTCTGGGTACCTTTACCATAAGCCGATTCCGTCCAGAATATCTCACTCTTGGGAGGAGCAGGGACAGCATCGCCAGGGTAATTTCTATAATCTATACCGCGCGGATAGAATCGGAAACGGATTAGCTCATCATACTCAACATCGGAGAGGTAATCCCCCACATCACGCTCATCGGCTATTCCAATGAAGATGCCCTTCGCTGGGTCGTTATTGGAGGCCTCCACCTTGAACACCACCAACTCTCCCAGGTCAAGCACCCATGTCTCGCTCAAATCTATATCGGCTGGATAGCTGGTGATTGCGTAGGAATCCTTGTCGAGACGCACGGTCTTGGTAGTGATATACCCTTCGTCGTCCTTAAGGGCGCTATCCATCCAGAGCAAAACACCGCCTGTGAATAAAAGGCCCAGCGATATCAGGAGAATGATTACCCCGAAAACCAGCGCCACAATTCTACCAGCGGTCATAGCTGCACCCCCTGCATTGGCTTTGCATTGTAGCACTATAGACGAAGATGGTCAATTATACCCGGTCAATCCGCTTCGACGTTCTCCAGAGTCCTCAATATCACTTCGCAGAGCGCCGGGTGAATGTGCATGCCCCTGCTTACGCTGTCAATATCACCGCCGCCAGCCATGGCGTTGATGACCTCCTGGATAAGCTCAGGGGCATAGGGGCCTATGATATGGAAGCCCAGTATTCTATTGGTATGAGCATCTACTATGGCTTTGGCAAAACCTTCCTTTTCCATCATAGCATCGCCCTTGGCGGTGGCAGAATACTTCGCCCGTCCTATCAGTACATGGTGGTCCTTTTTGGCGTTCTCCTCAGTCAATCCCACTGAGGCTATCTGAGGATGCGAATAAACGGCATGGGGTGCGGCGCTGTAATCCATTTTCACCTTCTTTTTACCGGTGGCGTTGTGCCAGGCGACAGCCGCTTCCCTGTTCGCCACATGAGTGAACATCTGCTGCCCGTTTATATCGCCTATAGCGAATATATTCTTCTTCGTTGTCTCCAGATAGTCGTTAACCTTGATGAAACCCCTCTGGTCAACCTCCACACCCGTATTCTCCGGTTTCAACAAATCGGCATTCGACCTCCTGCCCACCGCTATCATAATTCGCTCGGCAGAAAGCCTCATCGCTTTGCCAGTGGTTCTATTCTTCGCCACTATGGTCAGCTTGCCCCCGTTCTTTTTGATTTCCTGCGCCTGAGTATTAGTGTAGACCTTCATATGCTTTTTCAGCTCTTTCTCCAGCAACTTAGATATCTCCGGCTCCTCGGATTGAGCCAGTCGGTCGAGCATCTCGATAATGGTTACCCTAGTGCCCATCGCCGCAAAGAAGTGGGCATATTCGACGGCAACATAGCCGCCCCCGATTATTACCAGGTTTTCCGGCTTTTCCTTTAGCTCCAGCACATTTTCATTGGTTAGATATTCCACACCGTCCAAGCCCTTGATAGGCGGGATTACGGGACGAGACCCCGAGGCAATGAAAATCTTTTTACCTGCAATTTTCTTGCCCCCGACCTCCATGGTATAATCACCGATAAAACGCGCCTCCGCCTCGTAGAAATCGAGGCCCTTTGCCTCCCTGATTCCCCTTCTTACATACGCCTGGCTTTCCCTCCTGCTTTTCCTCATGCGCTCCATTATCACAGCAAAGTCTATTCTCTTTATCTCAGTCTCGATACCTAGTTTTCGCGCCTCCTCTATGTCAACCACCCTGTCCGCCGCATATATCAGCATCTTCGATGGCACACAGCCGACGTTCAAACAGGTACCCCCTATGGGGCCTTTGTCGATTAGCGCCACTTTCAACCCCTGCTCAACAGCTTCATCTACAATAATCATACCCGCCCCCGACCCGATGACTATGACATCGTAGTTTTTCATATCAACCCCCTGCCCGATTTATCTGCTTTCCCCAGTTACATCGGCATCAATATGATAAACATCTGGCAATGAATAAGTCATAAAATAGGCTGCAAAAAGGTTAAAAAGTTATCACATTTCCCAGGATAATTTGGACTGATTGCATTTCAAAGGGCGCTTCAATCGAAAAGCTTCAAAGACTACAGGTCCGACAGGTTAAAGCTGTGTCTGTTTTGTCTGTCGGATCCCAGCTTGTCCTTGATACAGGCGACGAACCGGTCGACTATCCACCCGTAGTACTCGGAGGGCATGCGACTCTTGGGCATGTCGGGGACTTCGTTGAAGGCATCTATAACCCACGGCTTGCCTTCGCCATCTATACACCACTCCACTACATTTATATCCATGTCCAGGCACGAGTTGAGACGTATCGTCTGTTCCGTCAGTCTGTCTTTAATATCCTCTATTTCCTTCAAATCGGAATACAGATACTCCCCGGCGCCCAGAGGCCGTGGAACCCACTTTATAAATAAGACTTCCTTCTTATCGATGCAGAATACACGGTAATAATGTTTATAGTTGATTTTCTGCTGCACCAGCCATACCCTTCCCATACCGGCGGAGGCATAGTTGCGCTTCAATTCCTCAAGCGTATTAACCACATATACATAGTCCCAGCCGTAACCATCCACCGGTTTAAGCACACAGGGTAATCCCACCTCATCGGCAATCCTGCTCCAGGAAGGCTCATTAAATATGCTTCCCAGTTCCTCTTTAGGCTCTGAGCCGGGCAGCACCACAGATTTGGGAGAGGGTATGCCCAGAGTCTTGAATATCCACTCATCCAGCATCTTGTTGCTCACTGATGCAGTAAACGGATTATTTATTACGTAAGTGCCGTCAAGCGCCAAGTTCCTCATCACCTCTTTCAGATAGGAAGAACGATAGCTGAGCCGGTCTACAATGACCCTGTAATCGGTTGTTATGGGAACCGTCCAATCAGCAAAGGAGAGAAACTCGACAGGTAAATCGCGCAGCCGGGAAACCACGTCGAGGATAAAGGGGTCGTCCCTCAGCTCAATTATTCCTACCTTGTTTTGCTCCATACTCGGATGACATTCAAAATAGATTTGCCCCAAGTATATCACAACAGCTGTTCTTTGGACACAATCCGCAAATTCAGACTGGCAACTACGCCGGTAGTCCGCTAGTACTATTACCATCTACTAATCAAGTTAAACCTTTCGGGTGATTGCAAGCTAAAAACTCGTAGGCGTATAGTAATCATGTAGTAATAACTACGAAGGGAATAGGTGTAGATATGATTAAAAACAAACAGTCCAGCAGCATGCTCACGGTAAGAGAAGTAAGCGAGATTCTCCATGTCCATACTAATACGCTGAGACGGTGGAGCGACCTGGGGATACTGAAAGCTTACCGCATTGGACCCAGGGGCGACCGCAGATTCAAACAGGAGGACATCGATCTGCTGCTTCTCCATGAGACCGGAAACGCAACTCCGAATAAAAGTGAATTCGACAAATCGACGCCCGCGGAACGAATAGGCGAATACGTAATGTCGAGGTAAAGCATGCGCAAAACAGTTGTGATGATTCTCGACGGAGAGCCATTTTTCAGAGCCGGTGTCCGCCAGGCGTTATCTCACCATGAATTCATTGAGATACTGGAGGCAGACCCCGGCGAGGGCGGCTATCAGGCAACTGCACAGATAGCCGAGGCTTCGCCCGATGTGGCGCTCATAGGACTTGACCACCCGGATATGACGGGCCTGGAACTGGGCAAAAAGATAGCGCGGAACTTCCCCTCTACAAAGGTAATCATTCTCAGTGCTAATCCTAACGAGGACGATGAAGAGCTTTTCGAGGTCATCAAGACCGGGGCTGTAGCCTATCTGAGGAGTAAAAGCTGCACCTCCGCAGAATTGATTGAAATGATTAAAAGGGCTTCTCTGGGTGAATATCCGATAAACGACTGCGTGAGTACCCGACCCAGAGTAGCATGGCGTGTACTGCGGCAATTTCAGGACATGGCAACCCTGGGAACGACCTTGGAGGACATAACAACCCCTCTAACCACGAAAGAAGTGCAGATTTTAACCTATATAGCG
>VGNW01000154.1 GCA_016865955.1 Chloroflexota bacterium
CCATGTTCTTCCCCTGCATTGCCAGCTTCGTAGTTTTAGCCAGAGAACTGGGCGTAAGGGACATGCTCAAGGCAACAGGAATAATGATTGTCGTCTCTCTCGCTGTCGGCGGTCTGCTCAACCTCATCCTCTAAGGACTTGACACAAAAGAATCGCACGGGAATAATATAGTCACCTTTCCTGAGCCATTGTTTCATATAGCCCTGCCATGAAGCATGCCTTTATAGTATTGTTTTCAGCAGTTCTTCTCCTTTCTGCGAACGTTTTTACGTCGCATAATTCCAACGTTTCAGCCTCTGAGGAATTACTTCAGAACGGCGGTTTCGAACAGGGTACGGATAGCTGGAATATTTACAACGGCGAGCTGTCAACGGTGGAGTCGCCCGTGCACGGCGGAAGCTCTGCTGCCAGATTGGTTGTAGATATCTATCGGCAAGAAGCATGGATACACCAAATCGTAGATATTGTCCCCGGCGGGAGCTATACACTGACAGGTTATGTCCTGAAGAACGACTCGCAGGCCGAACACGTTCGCTTTCAAATATCCTGGTGGGACGAAACCGAAGAAATCGGCCTTTTGGACTCCACTCGACTGACAACAAATAGTCCGGAATACCAGTCACTTACCCTCATAGCCACAGCTCCTGCAAAAGCCAGAGCAGCTAGGGTTAGGGCAATAGTTCGCCAGACTGACCCCTCAGGTTCAGCTACCGTATATTTCGATGACATCAGTTTCACAGGCCCCGCGCCCACACCTGCTCCAAGCATTGCCCCGACAGTGACGCCCAGTCCGACTCCTGCAGTAACTCCAACACCGACAGCTACATCCAGTCCGACTCCCAGCATAACTCCGACACTGACAATTACACCTAGCGTTACGCATACTCCCACACCAACTCCCAGGCCAACGCTGAGACCTACACCTACCTCAACAGTCGCACCAACACCTGCGCCCACAGTTATGCCCAGCCTAACGCCTGCTTATACCCCTCCCCTAACGCCTACGCAGGCAGCCATTCCGGTAGGCATTGGCGAAATTCTGATTAACGAAGTGCAATACGATCCTCCCCAAGCCGGGGTTGACTCAGCCTTCGAATGGCTGGAGTTGTTGAACTGCACGGACAACGCTATTGATTTGACGGGTTGGACAATTGAAGACAATATCGAGATTGATGTTATACCTTCCCTGATGCTTCCAGCGAGAAGTTTAGCCATTGTCGCTGCCAGCTCTGACTTTTACACAAACTTCCCCGGGTTCAGCGGCATCGCAGGATTCATACCCGATGGCAGCATTGGTAATGGTTTGAGCAATACCGGAGACTGCCTCATTCTCTCGGACTCCACGGGCAAGGTTATCGATGCTCTCTCCTATGGAGACAATTCAAGCGTGCTTTCACCTCCGTGTCCGGACGTTAATAGCGGTCATTCGCTGGAAAGACAGCCTGCCGGTTGGGATACCGACCACGCCGGCGATTTCATAGATAACACATCGCCTTCGCCCGGATATGGTTTGCCTTCCCCCACACCGACCCCAACATCTGAGATTACGCCTGCTCCATCGCCTTCACCTGCACCGTCTCTTACTTCATCGCCAGTCCCAACTGCAACATTATCGCCAACGCCAAATTCAACCTTAACTCCTACCCCATTACCCACATATACACCTTCGCCAACCGACACCCCTGCGCCACAGTCTATACCGACTCCGGCGAACGAAGGGAGAATACTGATAAATGAAATCCAATATGACCCCCCGCAATCAGGAGTAGATTATTCCTTCGAATGGATAGAAATCCTCAACTGCTCAGAGCACTCAATCGACCTGAACGGCTGGGGGATTGCCGATAATTACAGCGTCGATCCTATACCCTCCTTCACCTTACCCGCCGGCTGCTTTGCCGTTATCGCAGCCTCGGCCGACTTCCATATCAATTTCCCGAACTTCAGCGGTACAATCAGCTTTATAACTGACGGGAGTATTGGCAACGGTCTGAGCAATGATGGCGACCGCCTCTCACTTACAGATTCCACAGGTAAAATAATCGATGCACTCTCTTACGGAAGCGATACAACGATGATGCTTCCCCCCTGCCTGGATGTTCACGAAGGTCATTCTCTGGAAAGACAGCCCGCCGGAATGGATACCGATACAGGCTCTGACTTTGTTGATAATGAAGCTCCGTCGCCGGGCAACAGCCTTCTGTCAGTCACCCCAACCCCAATGCAGACGACGATAATTACACCTGCTCCGCTATTAACGCCTGCAGCTTCATCCGAGCCTCCCTCCGCTACAACGACTCCCTCTTCGACATATGCTCTCACAATTACAATTACTCCACCTGTTGATACCCCAATCAACTCCACCGGCGAGAACAACCCCTGGTCTCAGCTTAAGATTCCCCTCGTGCTTTTCATAGTAGGGCTCACTCTATTCACTACCGTTTTCTGGCTCAAGAAGTAGAGCATAAAACAGCTACAGTTATCTATATCGATTGTACCTGTCTGTTCAGGTTTGCGGAATACTACACGATACTTTATAATTGGAATTCCAGTTACAGGCCGAGATAATCGGCATCAATGACAATCACAAAATAGACGCTGTCCCCGATAGACAGCACAAGCGAATTAATCAGTACATGAGACCTTTATACTGCGTCGCCAATATCACAATGAAAACTCTGCTCATCGCCCTGACGAGGTGGCGGGTAGAAGGTAAGGAGAACGTTCCCAGGCACGGACCGCTGATAGTGGTGGCCAATCACCTCAGTAATATCGACCCTCCGCTCCTCGGTGCCAGCGTTCCCAGAAGCGTTTGCTTTATGGCCAAGCAAGAGCTGTTCCGCTCTTCTTTTAGCAGATTTATAGTAGGCGCCTACGGTGCCTTCCCGGTCAGAAGAGGAGAATTAGATAGAGATGCATTCCGTCAGGCTCTTGGGATACTGAGAAAAGGACAGGCTTTAGGAATGTTCCCTGAAGGCAAACGGAGCTTCGCCCGCCAACTTCTGCCTATTCAACCAGGCACATCGTTTATAGCTGCGCGCTCCGGAGCCCCCGTCCTGCCCGTGGGCATCAGCGGCAGCGAGCAGGTAAAAGGCATCAGTGTCATCATACAAAGGCCGTCTATCACCGTTAAAATAGGCCGACCTTTCACATTGTCCTATAATACAGATGAGCCTCTCCGTTCCCAACTCCCTCAACTTTCAGAGTTGATAATGAAGCACATCGCGGAGCTTCTGCCGCCGAGTTATAGGAACACTCTCACAACCGAGAACAAGCATGGAAATTGAAAAGGCCTCGGAAATGGGATTTTGCTTCGGTGTAAGGCGAGCCATCGAGCTTGTGGAGAGTGCATCTCGAGAAAAAGGCTCTCTACAAACGCTTGGCCCCCTTGTTCACAATAAACAGGTTGTGCATAATCTAGCACAGGTTGGGATTAACGCTGTATCTAATTTAGAAGAAGTGAAAGGGCATATAGTTGCCATTCCATCACATGGGGTTAGCCCGGAAGTCATTAAGCAAATAAAGGCTCGGGGACTCGAAGTTATAGATGCCACATGCCCGTATGTGCGCAAACTTCAGATTGCGGCTCAGAAATTAGGCAAGGACGATTTATACGTTCTGGTTTTCGGAGATGCTTCTCACCCTGAAGTAAAAGCCGTGCTGGGCTGGGCAGGGGAAAAAGCAAGCTCTGCTCTGGAAATTCCCAACCTTACGAATTTACCCAAACGTATCGGCATTGTGTGCCAGACAACCCAGAATCAATCACGCTTTGCCGATTTCGTAGCGGGAATTATCTCTTCTGAAGCTTCCAGGTACTCCGAGCTTCGTATTATGAATACAATATGCGATGCCACACGCAAACGGCAGTCCGCCGTTCTTGAGTTAGTTAAAAGTACAGACCTCATTATAGTGATAGGCGGAAGGGACAGTTCCAACACCAGACGCCTTGCAGAAATATGTGAAGCCGCCGGCGCTGTCACTTATCATATTGAGAATGAAGGCGAGATTAACCCTTCCTGGCTTCGGGGAAAACGCCGTATCGGTGTAACCGCAGGTGCTTCAACACCCGATGACATAATCGATCAAGTCGTAGCAAAGCTCAAAAAATACAATATGAACAAATAACATTGAGGAGGTCTTGATGCAGCACGATAAATTCGGTATTTACCTCAATACGAAGAAATCCAAAGCGATGCGAATTAGCTCGCCTTACTGGATTCCCTCGGGCAAGGAATGGGTACTGCTAAACAATGATGTAAATACTACGCTCCTAAAAATCAGAGAGTTAGCCAAAGAGAAAAATCTGGTCAAAGAGCCAGACAAAATCGTCTGGGGTGACTGGAGCGAGGTCCCCAAGCGCTCCTAAATATAAATAAGCTTGACTTGCAATTCATTTGGCATGGTATAATTACAAGGCACTTCAAGCAACCAAAGTGTCTTCGCTCTCCGCTAAAAAATAATCTGGAGTGGTTCGTTATGAAAAAAAAACGCCTGGATGTAGTCTGGTTCATGGAGGTCGATAAAGAAGATTTGCCTCTGGTGGGAGGCAAAGGGGCAAATTTAGGCGAGTTAACCAAGCTGGAAGTCCCAGTACCACCCGGATTCATTGTTACCACCCAGAGTTATTTTCACTTTCTGGATGAATCGGCAATCCGTTCAAATATAAGAGATATTTTGAAGAAACTAAACCCCGATAACAGTAAACAACTCCTGAAGGCTGCAACTCAAATCAAGGAGTTGATTGCCAATTCAAAGATGCCTCAGCAGATTGCTAACGAGATAAGAGATGCCTACGAACGGCTGGAGGGATTAGTCGCGGTACGTTCCTCAGCCACTGCAGAAGACCTCCCTGAAGCTTCATTCGCCGGTCAGCAACGCACTTTTCTGAATATACAAGGCAAAGATGAGGTCGTTTCTGCCGTACAGGGATGCTGGGCTTCGCTATTTGAACCCAGAGCCATATTTTATAGAGAACAGCATAAACTCGACCATCTCAAAGTAGGTATCGCGGTTGTGGTGCAGAGAATGGTGCAATCGGAAGAATCAGGCGTGATGTTCACCAGAGAACCGGTTACCAACGAGGAAAAAATTGCTATCGAAGCTGTCTACGGTCTGGGCGAGGCTGTGGTATCAGGGGGAGTAACCCCCGACCTGTATTTAGTAGATAAGAAGAGCTTCGCCATAATCCACAAAATGATTTCCAGACAGGAATGGCAGTTGATAAAAAGTCCGGATGGGACTAAAGATATCGATGAGACGAATGTCCAGCTTCCAGTTCCGGATACGATGCAAGGGAAACAGAAGCTAAGCGACAGAGAAATCGTTACACTGGCTAAACTCGGAGCAAAAATAGAGAGACTATACAAGTACCCCCAGGATATAGAGTGGGCCAAAGGCGATGGAAAGTTATACATAGTACAAACTCGTCCTATTACAACTCTAAAAACCCCTGAAGAAGAAATCCCGAGCGAGCTAAAGGATGCTCCAATTCTGCTCAGCGGTTCCCCTGCAGGACCTGGCATCGGATTTGGGACCGTCAAAATAGTCCTTGATGCCGCCAGAATAGACGAGGTCGTAAAAGGCGATGTCCTGGTAGCAGAGATGACCACCCCCGATTTTGTACCCG
>VGNW01000155.1 GCA_016865955.1 Chloroflexota bacterium
GAGCAGCAGCACGTCCCTGACCTCTCCCTTGAGCACGCCGCCCTGAATCGCCGCACCCATAGCCACGACCTCATCGGGGTTGACGCCCTTGGACGGCTCTCTGCCGAAGAACTCTTTGACCTTTTTCTGCACCAGAGGCATCCTGGTCTGTCCTCCGACGAGGATGACCTCGTTAATCTTGCTGTTGGTCAGCCCGGCATCGGTTACCGCCTGCTTGCAGGGTCCCAGGGTCTTGTCCACCAGATCCATCACCAGTTGCTCCAGCTTGGCACGGGTCAGCCTGATATTGAGGTGCTTGGGTCCGCTGGCATCGGCGGTGATGAACGGCAGATTTATCTCGGTCTCCATCACTGTGGAAAGCTCGATTTTCGCCCTTTCCGCAGCTTCCTTGAGGCGCTGCAGCGCCATGCGGTCTTTCCTCAAGTCGATGCCCTGCTCTTTTCTGAACTCATCGGCAAGCCAGTCCATGATGCGCTGGTCGAAGTCGTCGCCGCCGAGATGGGTGTCGCCGGAGGTCGATTTGACCTGGAAGGTGCCCTCGCCCAGCTCCAGTATCGAGATATCGAATGTGCCGCCGCCCAGGTCGTAGACCGCTATAGTCTCGTCCTTTTTCTTGTCCATGCCGTAGGCGAGCGCAGCAGCGGTAGGCTCGTTGATGATGCGCAGCACCTTCAAGCCTGCGATCTCGCCGGCGTCCTTGGTCGCCTGCCTCTGGGCATCGTTAAAGTAGGCGGGGACGGTGATAACCGCCTCGGTAACCTTCTCGCCCAGATAAGCCTCGGCATCCTGCTTCAGCTTCTGCAGAATCATCGCCGATATCTCGGGCGGGCTGTATTCCTTGCCCCCCATCACCACCCGCACCTCGTTGTTGGGGCCTTTGGTCACTTTGTAGGTCTTGCGCCGCGCGTCCTCCTCCACAGGCAGCTCGCGCCCGGGAGGCTCGCCCCACTTGCGTCCCATGAATCGCTTGATGCTGTAAATCGTGTTATCGGGGTTGGTGATAGCCTGACGGCGGGCAACCTGCCCCACCAGGCGTTCCCCGGTCTTGCTCACCGCTACCACGGAGGGTGTCAAACGCGAACCTTCGGCATTGGTGATGACCACCGGCTCGCCGCCCTCCATCACTGCGATTTCGCTGAGGGTTGTCCCCAGGTCGATTCCTACTACCTTTCCCATGCTCAACCTCCATCAGTTTAAGTAAATTCGTTTAATTGCTATTCCGCGCATTCGTCTTTATGTTTCCCCACCTTGACTTTGGCGGGGCGAATCACTCGGTCGCGGTACTTATAACCTTTTTGCAATACCCCGATAACCTTGCCGTCCTCGCCCTCCGCACACATAACCGCCTCGTGAATGTTGGGGTCGAAGTCCTTGCCTTCCGCATCGATTTCGGCAAGCCCCTGTGCCTCCAGAGTGGACTTCATCTTCTTATAAATCAGCTTTATGCCGTCAACCCAGGGGGAGCCTTCGACATCATCGTTTATGTGTCCCAGGGCTCGCTCCAGATCGTCCAGGACGGGCAGCAAGTTCAGGATAAGGGTCGAATTGGCGAAGTTGCTAATCTCAGCCCGCTCCTGCTCGGTGCGCCTTTTGAAATTAACGAAATCGGCTTGAGCGCGCTGCCAGTTAGTCAGATATTTCTCCGACTTCTCTTTCTCCTCGGCAAGCGCTTTCTGGAGCGATGCCACGCCCTCGTTTTTAACGCCGGCTTCCCTTTCTTCTATTTTCTCTTCCATCTTACCTTCTTCCCTGGGGAAGCCTCTCTCCTTCCTGACCAACTACCACCTCCGCCATTTTTCACTTTTCATTTTGCACTTTGAGATTCTACTCCCCCCCCACCCGGGGTTCCTAATCCCCCTAACCCCCTTTAAATAAGGGGGAATTTGGGCGAGGTGCCCTCGCCCCTACAATTTTCGGGCACAATGCCTTGTGCCCCTACGCTCCTCTCCCATTTTTCAATTTGCAGTTTGAAATCCTCGCCCTATCCGTACAAATCGCCCACCAGCTCGCTCATCACCTTGGACAGGAAGCGGACGGTGGGGATAGCGCGGTCGTATTCCATCCTGATGGGGCCCACCACGCCCAGAGCGCCCCCGACCTCGCCGGGGATGCCATAGCGGGTAACTATAACGCTGCAATCGCGCATCGCCTTCTCTTTATTCTCCCGCCCGATGAATACCTGCACACCTTCGCCCCGTATCACCCGCGGCAGGAAGGACTTGAGCAGGCTTTTCTGCTCAATCACTTCCAGCAGCGCCGCAATTTTCTCGCTCGAAGCGAACTCAGGCTGCCTCAGCATATGTCGGAGCCCGTCCACATAGGGTTCCTCATACTCTTCCTGCCCTTCAGCCTCCATCATCTCCACGATGGCATTCGTCACCTGCTTCTCCAGCGGCGTGCCCTTCTTGTTCCTGGCGGAAATCTGTGAAGCGGTGAGTCCGGCATAATCGGCAGTAAGCTTACGGGCGCTGGCGCTCAGCTCCTCCTGCGATAACGGCTCCTGCAGGGTCAGCACCTGCTGCCTGAGCTTTGCCTCCTTGAGCACGAGGACAAGCAGGACAAAGAGTTCGTGCAAGGGGACCAACTCCAGATGCTTCAGGCGTGCCTCGACAGGCTTGGGCAGGGTGACCAGGGCGGCGTTGTGCACCATGCCCGACAATATAGCGGCGGCGAGACGCGCCCACTCCTCGACCACGCGCTCCACCTGATGGAACTGGTGGCGAATCATGAGCTGCTCGTCCTGAGTGAGACGGGCATACCCCATCAGGGTCTCGATATAACGCCGGTATCCCTTCTCCGTCGGCACGCGCCCCGCCGAGGTATGCGGGTGCATGATGTAGCCTTCCTCCTCCAGCGCCATCATCTCATTACGGATGGTGGCAGAGCTCACACCCAGCCCTTTCCGGGCGACATGCTCCGAGCCGACGGGTACGCCCTTGGAGATATACTCTTCGACGATGATATTAAGTATTTTCTCTCTGCGCGGAGTGGGCATTTCCTGCTCCTCCAATTCGTTAGCACTCTAACCCCTAGAGTGCTAACACTACAATAAATCTACCACTATACATTCGTTTTTGTCAAGGGGTAAGGTCTCAAAATTAAGGGCAACTTTTCTTAGCCCTCTTTGGTAGGGGAGATAGGAGGTCATTCTGAGGAGTCCTTCCCGCATGGAAGGACGACCGAAGAATCTCTGATAAAGGGGCAGGGCTAAGTACTGAGATTCTTCGCGTCCGCTCAGAATGACGTAAGAGAATAGTCGTCTATTATCAAGGTAATGGGGGTTGGCGTGGTTGATTCTGAGTCTTCAATTTGCTATACTTTGCCCCTATAAGCCGTTGGAAAGGCATCTCTTTGGCTCGTTACGCAAGAATAACCGGCTGGGGCAAATATCTTCCCGAAAAGGTGCTCACAAATAAGGATCTGGAGCGCCTGGTCGATACGACAGAAGCCTGGATACTCGCCCGCACCGGCATTAAAGAACGCAGGATCGCCGCAGATGATGAGACCGCCTCGAGCATGGCAGTCCACGCCGCCAGGCAGGCTCTCAAGGTCGCCAAACTCAGCCCGGATTCGCTGGATTTGGTCATCACAGCCACCTGTACCCCCGATTTAATCTTCCCCGCTTCAGCGGCGCTGGTGCAGCACGAGCTCGGCGCCGAGAACGCGGCAGCCTTCGATTTGAACGCCGCCTGCAGCGGCTTCATCTATGCGCTGGCGACAGCATCCCAGTTCATTGCCTCGGGCACGTACACCAATATCCTGGTTCTGGGCAGCGAGGTTTATTCACGGATTCTGGACTGGCAGGACAGAAGCACCTGCATCCTCTTCGGCGACGGGGCAGGGGCGGTGGTAATGCAGGCGAGCGATACGCCGCCGGGCTCTCTGAACTTCGTGCTGGGCAACGACGGCTCGGGGGTGGATTTGATTTACACCCCGGGTCCCTGCGGCACGAACAAAGGGCCTTACTATATCAAAATGAGCGGCTCCGAGGTGTTCAAGTTCGCTGTTAACATAATATGTCTGGCAACAAGGCAGGTCGCCAAATCCGCCAACCTCGATTTGAAGGACATAGAGCTGATAGTCCCGCACCAGGCTAATACGCGAATCATCAAGGCGGCGGCGAAGTTCCTCGAGATCCCCGCCGGCAAGTTCTTTGTCAACGTGGATAAATACGGTAATACCTCGGCAGCCTCCGTGCCCATAGCCCTCTGCGAGGCTGTAGAGGCGGGACGTTTGAGGAACGGCGACCATGTGGTGCTGGTCGGGTTCGGCGGAGGACTTAGCTGGGCAGCCATGCTGCTCGAATGGGGAGCCGGAAGGAAATTGTAAATCTCAAATTGCAAATTGCACACGGTTGTAGCTTGGGATTTGGAGTTTAGAAATTCGAGTTCAGGAGAAACATGTTGGACCTCGCCATAATAATCGTTTACTTCTTGGGAATGCTAGCCATTGGCATATATGCCTACCGTAAGAAAGAGGCTTCCACCGGTAACGGCTTCTTTGTAGCCAATCGGCGCGGCTCAACCATATTTATAGTGGGCTCGCTCTGCGCCACCATCATCGGCGCCTCCGCCACACTGGGCATGGCAGGACTGGGATATACCCGTGGGCTTAGCGGCGCCTGGTGGCTGCTTGCAGGGAGTCTGGGCCTGCTCATCTTAGGCTTCTTCTTTGCACGCAGGGTGCGCAGCTTC
The DNA here is from genome assembly GCA_016865955.1 of Chloroflexota bacterium. Classification (GTDB taxonomy): domain Bacteria; phylum Chloroflexota; class Dehalococcoidia; order SZUA-161; family SZUA-161; genus VGNW01. The sequence continues at coordinate 4,695 of VGNW01000155.1, forward strand.
GGACTCTACACGCTGCCCGAGCTGGTAGAAAAGCAATACGATAGCAGGGCAGGCTTCGTAGCCTCCATACTTATCGTAGTCTCCTGGCTGGCAATCATAGCCGCGCAGATAATCGCCGCAGGCAAAATCCTCTCCGTTATGATTCCGGGCATGGATATTTCCATACTCATGGTCATCTCTGCCGCCGTATTTACCATATATACCGTCCTGGGCGGGCAGTATTCCGTAATCCGCACCGATTTCCTGCAGTTCGGCATTATCCTGGTGGGCGTTGTGGTATGTCTGGGGCTGGTACTCGACCGCGTCGGCGGCACCGGCGGACTGCAAGCCTCTCTGCCCTCGGATTTCTTCTCCTTTCCCACCAGTATAAAATTCGAGTACCTCGACCTGATATCGCTCCTGATTCTGGTAGGAGCTACATACGTGGTAGGACCCGATATGTACTCGCGCCTGTTCTGTGCCCGAGACGAGCAGGTGGCGAAGAAATCGGCGCTTTCGGCAGCGTTTATCACTATACCCGTTGCCTTCATCGTTGTGCTCATCGGCATGGGGGCAAAGGTGCTGTTCCCTGAAATCGGCTCCGAGCAGGCAATGCCCACAGTAATCAAGGAAATCCTGCCTATAGGGGCAACCGGGTTGGTAGTGGCGGCGCTTCTCGCCGCCGTGATGTCTTCCGCGGACACCTGCCTGCTCACCACAAGCACCATTTTCACCGTGGATGTCTATAAACGCGTTTTCCCCAAAATGAGCGAACGCAAAACCCTGATGGTCTCCAAAATCGTCGTGCTTATTATCGGCGGGCTTGCGCTGCTCGTTGCTCTGGAGTTGAAGGGAATCATAAACTCGCTCCTGCTGGCATACACCGTTTTCACCAGCGGCGTGG
>VGNW01000156.1 GCA_016865955.1 Chloroflexota bacterium
TACCCTGAACACTCACTACGCCGAGGTGAACGAGAATGTGTCGGCGTACGCGCTGGACGGGCACCGCCATTTGCCCGAGATAGTGCAGGAGTTGCAGAGGCTGGCGCCGAAGCCTGCGCTGTCGGTCACCTTCCTGCCCCATCTGATACCGATGACGCGCGGCATACTGTCGTCGTGCTACGCCAAGCTGAAGCAGGGCAAGCTGCCCGAGGGCGAAAAAGGGAAGCAGGAGATACGGAAGCTATATCAGGACTTTTACAAGGGCGAGCCGTTTGTTAAAGTGGTGGCTGTGCCGCCGCAGACCAAGCAGACGCTGGGGAGCAACCTCTGCCTGCTCTATCCGACAGTTGACATAAGGACGAACAGGCTTATGGTGATAAGCTGCATCGACAACCTGGTTAAGGGCGGTGCGGGGCAGGCGATACAGAACATGAACCTGATGCTGGGCTTCCCCGAGACCACTGGCCTTGATATGACGGCGGTTTATCCGTAGTAGGAACCGTTTTAGTAAATAGTCAAGTAATCAAGACAGCTGCTGCTTGTGTTGTTGGACGCTTAAATAATATCGGCCAAAATGGCAATATTAAAATGAATAGGAATAAAATGATGAAAAAATCTAGGCTTTCATACAATACTAATCTTGCCTCTGAGTTTTGGGTTCTTTCTGCACTATATCGACTTGGCGTTGAAGCTCAACTAACGCTCGGTAACAAAAAGTCCGTAGATATTCGTATCCTTCGGGAATCTGGGGGAAGTTGTACTATTGATGTTAAGGGGGTAGCTGGCCCATACGACTGGCCTGCAGATAACATCAAAATCTTAGACAAGCCAACCCACTTCTACATACTCTTGTCGTTTGAGGGTAAAATATCAGACCCGCTAGTTAGTCCTTCGGTTTGGATAATACCTTCTGATAAACTAACTCCTTTCTTAAAGCAATTCAAGACGAGAAAAGATGTATATCGTGCGCTCGTGAAGAAGGATGGCGACAAATTTAAGAATGCCTGGGGACAACTAAAGGACTAATAATTTTGCTCGCTGCGGATGTTATCATCCGCAGCCGTATCTCGGGGATGATAACATCCCCGAGGAGCAATAGATTATTTTCCCTCGCTGTGGATGAATTGGTGGGTTTCGTACTTCCTGGGAAGTACTCCACCCACCCTACCCATGCTACATATGCCAATAGCGATGAATAATAGCCGTCAACACGATGAAGCAGAAGGAAGTCCCACTTCTTCGGCTCACTTGGTGAAACGCCTTGTTCTTGCTCTGGTCATCATCCTTTCAGCGGTTGCCGGCATGTGCGCTTTCCGGGCACCTGGCGTCGCGCCGGCAACGGCAGCCCCCGACGATTTCTCCGCTGAACGAGCCCTGGTACACGTGCTTGCCATCGCTCAAGAGCCGCACCCAATGGGTTCGCCGCAGAACGCACGTGTCCGCGACTATATCGTGGAGCAGCTTGACGCGTTGGGCTTGTCGCCGGAAATACAGACAAGTACGGTACCTGACTATTTCGGAGTGAGCGAAGACGGCGATGAGGTCACTCTCCATAACATCGTAGTCCGCCTGCCGGGATATGACTCGACAAAAGCCCTGGCGCTGGTAGGGCACTACGATTCGGTGCCCACTTCATTCGGTGCGAGCGACGATGGTGCAGCAGTCGCCGCCATGCTGGAGACGGCTCGCGCCTTACAGGCAGGTTCGCCTCTTCGAAACGACGTTATCCTGGTCTTTACGGATGGAGAGGAACCAGGGGACTACCGATATGGTGCAAGAACCTTCGTTGGGCAGCACCGATGGGCATCTGATATTGGGCTGGTGCTCAACTTCGAGGCACTCGGCAGCACAGGGCCGTCGGTCATGTTTGAAACCGGGCCGGGAAACGCCGGGCTCATCGACCAATTCAGCCAGGCGGCATCATTGCCTGTAGCCTTCTCTTTCATGAACGAGTTGTACAGGCTGGCGGATAAAGAGGGTACCGACTTTATCGCATTTGAAGAGGCTGGCATTGGCGGGTTCAATTTCGCCTTTTTCTTCGAACGGACTGTCTATCATACCGCGCTGGACAACGCAGAGAATCTGAATCACCGAAGTCTGCAACACCACGGCAACTATGCGCTGGAGCTCGCCCGCCATTTTGGCAATCTGGACCTCGCCAAAGTGGGGGAAAGCAGTAGTGATGCGGTCTACTTCTCACTCTTCGGACTCGCTCTGGTTTCCTATCCGGAAACATGGGCGCTGCCTTCTGCAATTCTGATTGGACTATTATTGATTGGGGGTATTGTATTCGGCGTCAGAAGAAGGCGATTGACAGTATCAGGCTTTGCTCTCGGCGCCACAGCCTTCATATTGAGTATGATGCTTGCGGTTGTCCTGCTGAGTCTTGCCTGGTGGGGAATCGATGAGATCCATCTAAAGTTCCAGACCGTGGTCGAGCCTGTTTACAAAGCCCACTTGCTCCTGGTTGGTTTCCTGGCTCTGACCGTGGTGATAGCCTGGGCTATCCAGTTGCCATTCCGGAGGAGAGTCGGCAACTTAAACATACTTGTCAGTACCATGTTCTGCTGGTGGCTTGCGTCAATGCCAACCAGTGTTTACCTTCCCGGTTTCAGTTATCTCTTCACGTGGCCTCTGTTGTTCAGTTTGCCATTTCTAGGCTGGATTCTCTGGAAAGAACCATCGGCAGGTAACTCATGGTTGCTTGTGACATTGCTCTCGATTAGTGCAATTCCGGCTTTATTGTTTCTAACACCAGCCATGTACGGGTTATTTCAAGCGTTCGGGGTATCGTCGCCAGGGTTCTCCGGCTCGCCCTCATTCCCTATCATAGGCCTCTCGATTTTACTCTGGTTCATGCTTCTCGGTCTTCTTGGTGCTCACCTGGAATTCATCGCCGGCTGGCGAAGGAAGCGGCTGATCGGAGCAGCATTGCTGATTGCCGTAGTCTGCATCCTGGCGGGCAGCCTGGTTCCGGGAATAAGCATCGAGGATTTCGGGTTGGGTATGTAAATAGTCCGCAGTAATGGGACAATTTTCTGCTCGCTGTGTATGTTATCATCCACAGCCACGGAAGGAATTGGAGGTCTTCATCCGCCACAGGCGGACTCCACCTAAGCTACGTGTGCCGTAAACGTCTTGACTAGAATATGGTAACGCACGATAAAACCCGACCTCAATATTAAGAAAACTAGAGAGCCGCTTGCTTTCCTATAAGACTTTAATGTATTATTCACTAAAATCGAAATAGAAATCATTTTCTACGCCATACAGTATTCTCAGTATAGAATGAGTAAATACAGGGGGCTCTATAATAGTGGACATAGATCTAACTCAAGCCGAAGCTGATTCTCTTATAGCACTCCCAAAATATAAAGAGAATGATAATGTATGGCGCTACCCTGGTTTGGGAGGTTCAGTTTCAATTCCTCTTATTTCAGTTGACAAACGCGAGAGATTCCTGCTTGATATAAGCCACGGTCAAATTAATTTGAAGAAAGGTAAGCATCAAAATCGTGCAAGACAGTGTTGTATTTTAGTAAGGCTTGATTTTGGAGGCTCGCCACATCGTAACCCTGACGGTGTAGAAATACAATGCCCTCATCTCCATTTGTATCGTGAAAATTATGGCGATAAATGGGCAATCCCTGTACCTAGTGATAAATTTTCAGATACAACTAATATCTGGAGAACCTTACAAGATTTCATGAAATATTGTAATATCGTATTGCCTCCACAAATACAGGGGGGATTCTAGCAATGATAGATGAAATCAAAACTCTGCTAGATAATTATATTTCTTGGCTTAGAGATAAGACGACATTGCGCCAAGTTGAGGATTGGGTTGAAATTACTACCCCTTACTTGGACAGACATAACGACCTATTACAGATATATGCCAGACGGTCAGACTCCGGCTATATTCTCACTGACGATGGCTATATTATCGATGACTTAGAGCAATCCGGGTGCAAACTTGAAACTCCTAAAAGGCAAGCACTTCTAAAAATGACCATAAATGGCTTTGGTGTCCAATTAAATGAAAAACGTCTTGAGATTCGTGCATCATATGAGAATTTTGCGCTTCGCAAACATAACCTTTTACAGGCTATGCTATCAGTAAACGATTTGTTCTATTTGGCAGAACCACTGGTATCGACCTTATTTTTTGAAGATGTAGTATCTTGGCTCGAACTTAGTGAAATTCGTTACACACCTCAGGTAAAATTCACTGGGAAAACCGGGTATGACCATTTGTTTGATTTCGTCATACCTAAATCCCGCTTAAAACCTGAACGTATTTTACGTGCGATTAATCGTCCTAGCAAAGATACAGCACAAGCACTTGTTTTCGCTTGGATAGACACTAGAGAAGTGCGCCCATCTGAATCAGTAGCATACGCATTATTGAACGATACAGAACGTCCAGTATCGCCAGACGTAATTGAAGCCCTTAGAAGCTACGAAGTCAATCCCGTTCCTTGGAGTAACCGAGATTCTGTTAGAGAAGAGTTCGCCGCATAAAATATTTGCCTTAAATCTAAGCTTGAACCTAATTTAAAGAACGGTTCCGGTGTGGTGGGTTTCGTCCTTCTTGAGAAGGACTCCACCCACGCTACAAGCTCTTGAATTCATTATAAAACGCACGTCCTTAGCTCAGAAACGAGCGTTTGCCGTTCCAGTATGTTTCCCGTTCCAGGACGGTGGCGGCGCCGGAGCCCCAGGCGCCACAGATGGCGGCTACTCCGTACCTTGACTTGCGGCGGTTCATTTCGTGTGCCAGCGTGCCCAGCACTCTCATGCCGCTGGCTCCGGTGGGATGGCCGATGCACAGCGCACCGCCGTTGACATTCATCCTCTCAGGGTCTATCCCCAGAGCCTTTATCTGCATCAGAGGCAGTGTGGCGAAGGCTTCGTTCACTTCCCAGAGGTCTATATCGTTCACCGATAATTTCGCCCTCTCCAGCGCCTTTTTCGAGGCTGCCACAGCGCCGTAGCCCATTATTGCCGGGTCAACCCCTACCCATGCCATCGACCTGATGGTCGCCATCGGCACCAGTCCGAGTTTTCTTGCCTTCTGCTGCGACATAAGTATCATAACTGAGGCACCGTCGGCTTCGAGTGAGATGCTGGCGGCGCAGATTGTGCCATCGGGCTTATAGACGGGCGGCAGGGTGCGTATTTTATCCAGCTTCGAATCGTGCCTCACGCCCTGGTCGTAGTCCACCATCTTCACCGAGCCGTCGGGCAGCGTGCCCTCCATGGGTATTATCTCGTGCCTGAATTTACCCCCTCTCTGAGCCGCCGCCGCTCTCATGTTGCTCTGCCATGCCCATTTATCCTGCTCTTCCCGCGAGATATGGAACATCTCCGCCAGCTTCTCGGCGATGAGTCCCATGCTCGCCACAGCCATGAGGTCGACCTTCTCGAAAATCCTGGGGTTGGGCAGGGAACGCGTGGTGCCAATCTCCTCGGCTAATGCGACGATATCCGTATCGGGGGTAATCATGGGGGTGGGGAAGTGAGAGTGGCTCTCGATGCCGCCCGCGATATAGA
>VGNW01000157.1 GCA_016865955.1 Chloroflexota bacterium
TGCCAGGCAATGGAGAATGCGAAACAGGTAATAAAAGACGTTTGTAAAGAGTTCGCCGCTAAGTTCGGCCGTCATTACGGTCTGGTCGAAGCATACAGGACAGAAGACGCCGATGTGATAATGGTGAGCATGGGCAGCACAGTAGGCATTATCAGGGAGAAGGTAGACGAGTACAGGGAGAAAGGAATTAAAGTGGGCTTGCTGAAGCTGAGAGTCTTCAGGCCATTCCCCGAGGACGAAGTAAGGGAAGCTCTCTTTAATGCCAAGAAGGTACTCGTGATCGAACGAGCCCCCTCGCCCGGAAGTCGCTACGGAATTGCCTGCATTGAAGTGAAAGCAGCTCTTCAAAAATCGCGGGCGGCTATATCCAACATTATCGTCAGCGGAAAGGACATCAGCGGCGAGGACATTGATGAGATGTTTGAGGGCTGGATGAAGAGGGAGGACGAGTTTGTAGAGTGGTACAAGATGCCATACGACGAGCGGGCTGCAACTATGTCTGGCTTTGATACCTACCGGAAGCTGCTGAGCGGCGAAAAAGTGGAGAGGAAACTGGTCGAGGTGGGAGAGAACTGCCTCAGCAAGGGCTGCTCCTCATGTTCCGGCTGCCTGAGTTTCGGCGTTATCGGGAAGGTTCTGAGTGTCTTCGGCAAGGATACGGTGGCTGTCCACAATGGGGGTTGCCTCGGGACGTGTGCAACGCTTTTCCCTCTAACCGCATGGAAGATCCCCTCTTTCTTCTACACATATAGCAATGCCGGCGCTCCGATCAGCGGCATGGAAGTCGCTATGAAACGTAAAGGGATTAACGCGCATCTGGTCGAGGTGGCCGGAGATGGTGCGATATTTGACATCGGCCTGCAAACATTCTCTGCTGCCCTGGAGAGAGGTCACCGAATAATCTACCTTTGCTATGATAATCAGGCCTATATGAATACAGGCATCCAGAGTAGCGGGTCTACTCCATACGGAGCCAGGACCAAGACAGCACCAAGGGGCAAGCCGGGGAGAGTGAAAAACATTGCCCAGATTGTAGCGGCTCATGGGGATATCTATATTGCAACTGCTTCCCCTGCCTATCCTGATGACCTGTTGAAAAAGGCTAAGAAGGCAAAGAGTCTGAACAAGCCGTCATTCCTTCATGTGATCTGTCCCTGCCCACCTGGATGGGAGTATGACCCCGCGTTGGGCATAAAGATCGCCCGACTTGGAGTTGAGACTGGGGCTGTGGTGTTATACGAATATGAAAATGGCGAGGTGACGGTCAATAAGGTACCTAAAAAGAGGAAGCCTGTCGAGGAATACCTTATGAAACAGGGAAGGTTCTCTCACCTCACCAAGGCACAGATAGCTCAAATCCAGGAAGAGGTTGACAGGGAGTTTGCCCGACTGATTTCAGGGAGACTGTCGTAGAAAGATGGAGATGTCAGAGACAAAAGCAAGCGATACTCTGGAGCTCTGTCCCTTAGTTAGCTAGCCAGCGGTAGAGATGTATGCACAGCGTCTCATTTATTCATGCTTTGCTGTGAGAATCAGTCTCAGTATCATGGTAGGCTCCTTTCAGCAGCACCAACTAGTTTACAGTGACGGCTAGCCGATTATTTTGCGCCATGCTAGAGTGATATCTTTAACACTTCGTTTATGGTCTTACCCAGAACGTAGGCGGCAACCCTTACCGAAATATAGCCAGCGTCATTATCGTAGGGCTTTAGCATTTAAGGAGAGGGTAATGGAAAAAATAAGGAGAGTAAGCGTATTAGGTGCAGGACTTATGGGCGCAGGTATCGCGCAGGTTGCAGCTCAAGCGGGTCTCGAAGTGGAGTTGATGGATACCGAGGGCAAGTTTCTCGAGAAAGGCATGAGTGCTATTAGGCAAAACCTGGGGCGCATGGTCAAAAAGGAGAAGATTACCCAGACTGAAGCCGATGTGTCTGCTTCAAAGATTAAATGTACAACTAATCTGATTGAGGCTGTTAAGAATGTCGATGTCGTAATTGAGGCAATCCCTGAGATATTGCTCCTGAAGAAAGAGACCTTCAAAGCCATAGATAAAGAGTGCCCCCCTCACGTAATCTTCGCCTCCAATACATCGGGGCTCAGCATTACGGAGATGGCATCAGCCACTAAGAGAGCAGATCGGTTTATAGGCATGCATTTTATGAATCCAGTTCCTGTGATGCAGCTTGTAGAGATTGTTCGGGGATACAGCACTAATAAGGAGACTGTGAAGACAATAGAGGAGCTGTCACTTAGGATGGGGAAGAGTCCAATCGTAGTCTCCGATACGCCAGGTTTTGCTACCAGCAGGTTCATCGCTGTCCTGATGAATGAGGCGGTACACGCATTTGCGGAGGGCATAGCTAGTGCCGAGGATATAGACAAGAGTATGAGGCTGGGGATGAACCACCCTATGGGCCCGCTGGAGTTAGCTGACTTCGTGGGGCTGGACACCCTCCTTTACGTTATGGAAAACTTGCACAGAGAGTATGGTGACCCCAAATACCGTCCGCCACTGCTGCTGCGGCAAATGGTTCGAGCTGGTCATCTGGGGAGAAAGACAGGAAAAGGATTCTACAACTATTCTGCGTAGTTGTCATCACCTGAGAGTGAATTTAAAAAGAAGTGATGCAACTGGTAGGAGAAGACGATGTCTCACGAAAACGATGTTGTAATAGTGAGTGCGACAAGAACCCCTTTTGGAAGATATGGCGGGGCTCTAAAAGATTTTGATTATTATGACTTAGGAGCAATCCCAATAAGAGAGGCGCTAAGTCGGGTCAGAATCGGCACAGACACTGTGGGGGAGGTCTTCTGGGGGGTAGGCGATACGTCACCATGTAAAGACCCCTTCACACCTGTGGCTGCCAGACAATCACTGATCAAAGCAGGGCTTCCGCATGAGACTTCGTCTATATCTTTTGACATGGCCTGTGTATCAGCGATGCATGCCGTCAAACTTGCCGCTATGACCATTGCGCTAGGGGAGATTGATGCGGCCATTGCTGGTGGTGCCACCTCTTTCAGTCAGGAACCTCTTATTGTCCGGAGACTACGATTCACCGGTTACCGGCTGGGCGATGTTAAAATGGAAGACCCTTTGCAGGGGCTTGGTTATGAAGACTTCAATCCCGTAGCCGTTGACGCAGACAATGTATCTGCCGAATATGGGATAGGCAGGCAGGAGCAAGATGAATGGGCTCTTCGCAGCCATATAAACTATGGCAATGCCTGGAATGCCGGAAAGTTCAAAGACGAGATATTGCCGCTCAAAATACCACAGCCAAAAGGTGATTCTAAACTGCTGGAAATTGACGAGCAGTACAGGCCTGATAGCAGTCTGGAGAAGCTATCCAAATTAAATACCATATATGACACCCGCTCTATTACCGCTGGCAATGCTCCCGGTATGAATGACGGAGCAGCTGCAATCCTTTTGATGAAGCGAAACAGAGCTAAAGACTTTGAGCTTAAACCGTTGGCAACTGTGGTTGCTCAAGTATCACTTGCCATTTCCGCAAGCCGCATCGCTGAAGCGCCAGGGCATTCCATACAGCGCGTCCTAAAGAAAGCTCAACTGAATATCGATGATATAGCAGTTATGGAGATAAATGAAGCTTTCGCCTGCGTGCCTCTGGTATCTACAAAGCTGATCGCCGGAGATGATAAAAAGAGATTGCAACGTATCAGAGACAAGACAAATATCAACGGTAGTGCCATAGCTATCGGACACCCTAACACAGCTAGTGGCGCGAGGATCATAATGAACCTGATGTACGAACTCCGCCGGAGAGGTGGTGGCTATGCTTTGGGTGCTATTTGCGGGGGATTAGGCCAAGCTGATGCTACTATAATCAAAGTGGACTAGGTTTCATTTTGGTCATCAGTTCAATGAGCACTACGTCATTACCGTGGTAACCTCAGGCCCCTGATAGCAATAAGCGTTTGATTAATCTCCGACGTGCCTCCACCGATTGTATTACCAATTGAATTGTAAATCGTCAGCGTCAATGGGACAATTTTGAGACAAATGTTATTGGACAATCTTGCGCTCGCTTCTGTATATGATAGGTGCCTAGTACACCGCGCTGATATCACATCCGCCTCACAGAAATTGCAGAAAAAGCCCCTGTTTGTTATAATGCTGGCGGTCGAGGGTCTTGGTGATGGGTTCCTAACTCGTTTGAGGTAGAAGAAAGGTGTGAAAACGAATTAGGGGGTCGAAATCAGGGTTTTGCTCTTCCTCAGCTCCGGCCCATAGCTCGTTGGGCTACAAGCCACCAGCGCCGCAGGCTATCCTTGTGGCGGGACTAACTTAACAAGTGGTACCATTTCTGGGGGCAGGGCACGTTTACCAGGTAATAAGTGGCAAAGTTAGAGTGCCCGGTTCGGTGTTCAAGATGAGCGAGACACCAGGCGACCCCACGTTGCCAGCCCCCTTCCTCGGCCAGCACAACTTTGAGGTTTACACTGAGTTACTTGGATTAGATCAAGAGACTCTAAGCGCTCTACAGAAGGAGGGGGCTGTATGATATTTTCGTTACAAATTTGACTCATGCTCGAGCGGATGAATACTGATACCCAGCAAAGCAAGATTATCAGGCGTGGAAGGAGGAGTTCCATGGCTGCAAAGCGCTTGAAAAACCCTAAGGCAATCGACATGGAGTGTTTGATGTGCACCAATGAGGGTGCACTCAGTAAAGATCCAGGGATGATTGAGATGCTGGCCGCCTACTTCAAGACAATAGGACTGCGCGAAAAGACCGAGGACGAAATGGCGCAGGACTGGCGCGATGCCGGTGTCCAGGTTGTGATTATGAGCCAGACCCACAAACTGTTTGGCTTCAACGAGTTTGAGCAGATACAGGAAAGGCATAGCTATATAGGGCAGCTCAAGAAAGACTACCCCGATGTCGTTTTGGGTTTCTGGCTAGGTATTCCTATACCGGACTTCGGTATCTGGAAAGCGTTGAAAGAGACTGAAAGGTGTATCAAGGATCTGGGAAGCTTCGGTATGTTCATCACCGGAATGTACGGGATTCCCGCCAACGACAAGATGTGGTGGCCTTTCTATGACCTCTGCCAAGATGCAGGTGTGCCTGTAAAGATTTCAGTCGGCGCGACTGCCGGTGGCGCGGGGCAGGGCGGTGGCCAGTTCGGAGGATTAGGCATACGTCTTTCAACCGAGAGGCCAATTCCTAATATAGATGATGTAGCCGCTGCCTTCCCCAACCTGACTATCATCGGACACCACTACCCTTTCCCCTGGGTCGATGAAATGACAGCAGTGATGATACATAAAAACAACGTGTACTGCGAAGTGCACGGCTGGCGGCCTAAATACTTCCATGATAACTTCAGGAGGGAACTGAATACACGTATAAAAAATAAGATAATGTTCGGGTCAGATTACCCCTTCTTCCCGTACAATACGCTGTTTGAAGACTGGGAGGCAAGTAATTACAAACCGGAGGTTCTACAGAACGTATACCTCAACACTGCGCGAAAGGTACTTGGGCTGACGAAATAAATTAGACTCGGTCA
>VGNW01000158.1 GCA_016865955.1 Chloroflexota bacterium
GTCGAGGGTGGGTCGAAAAGAAAAGAAGGTAATCCCCAGGGGACGGGCTTACATACAGTCAACCTTTAACAATACTATAATCACTATTACCGATGCTCAAGGCAATGTGTTAGCCTGGGGTAGCTCCGGAACTGCGGGATTCAAGGGGTCGCGCAAGGGCACAGCGTACGCTGCCCAGAGAGCTGCCGAGACTGCGGCTAAGAAAAGTATGGAATACGGTCTGCGTCAGATAGATGTCTACGTCAAGGGGCCCGGCAGCGGGCGCGAGGCGGCAATCCGTTCGCTTCAGGCAGTCGGTCTTAACATCACGAGCATAAGGGATGTGACCCCCATTCCGCATAATGGATGTCGACCGCCGAAGAGGAGAAGGATTTAAAGGAGGTTTAACATGGCCCGTTATACAGGGCCTGCTTGCCGAATCTGTCGGCGCCAGGGCGATAAATTAATGCTAAAAGGGGCTAAATGTTTTACACCCAAGTGCCCTGTAGAGGATAGACATACTCCTCCCGGTCAGCATGGCAGCGCTCGCCGCAAGGTATCCGAATATAGTCTTCAGTTGAGGGAGAAGCAGAGAGCGCGCTTTATATACGGGGTGCTTGAGGCACAATTCAAGAAGCATTACGTCCAGGCTGAGCGCCGCCCTGGCCTCACAGGTGAGAATTTGCTCCAGATTCTGGAGATGAGGCTCGACAACGTAGTCTATCGGCTTGGATTCGCCGATTCGCGCAGGCAGGCGAGGCAGATTGTCCAGCACGGCCATATTGCGGTTAACGGGCGTGTTTCGAGCATTCCATCGCATCAAGTAAAAGTCAGCGATGTCATTTCGTGGAAGCAAACGAGCACAAAACTGCCATTGTATCAGGTGGTAGTCAAGGATCTCGGAAGCAGGTCTGTACCAAGCTGGCTGGAACTGAATCGGGATGCTGTAACAGGTCGTGTTATCGCTAAGCCGGCACGCGTTGATATTGAATCTACTATCGATGAGAGGCTAATAGTAGCATTCTACTCCAGATAGTCGGTTTAATTATTTTGAGGAGGCGGTGCTTTGCTGCAGGTTTTAAACCCGAAAATAGAATGTGAAAGTAGCTCCGAAGACTACGGGAAGTTCATTATAGAACCTCTGGATCCCGGCTTCGGAATAACATTGGGGAATAGTCTGCGCCGGGTGCTCTTGAGCTCGCTCCCTGGAGCAGCTGTGACTGCGGTAAAGATTGAGGGAGTTCAACACGAGTTCAGCACTATTCCTAATGTTAAAGAGGATGTGATAGAGTTCTTGCTTAATATCAAGCAGTTACGGCTCAGGGCGCTGTCAGATGTATCGGGAAGGTTGTTTCTCGAGGCCAGCGGGGAAGGGGCAGTCTGTGCGGGCGATATTAAACCGTCCGCCGATTTTGAAGTCGTGAATCCCGAGCTTCATCTGGTCACGCTGGATTCTCCGGACGCTCAGCTCAATGTTACTCTGTATGTTGAGCAGGGCAAAGGCTATCTACCCGCCGGACGCGGCGACGGGCTCCCGTTAGGAGTAATACCTGTTGATGCTATTTTCACTCCCGTAAAACGGGTTAACTACACGGTGGGGAAGACGCGCGTCGGTCAGGTAAGCAATTACGACAAGTTGATTATTGAGGTCTGGACCGACGGTACTGTTACATCCAGAGAGGCACTGGCTAAGAGCGCTGAGGTATTGACCAAGCATTTCGCGCTATTTACCGAATTGGGTAAGGTGCATGTTGAGGGAGAGAAGCCAATTACCCCCGCTATCCCTCCGGAGAAATACGAGATGCCACTGGAGCAGCTCGGTCTCTCGGCTCGTACCTTCAACTCTTTGCGCCGCAGCGGCATAACGAAAGTCGGGGAGCTTCTGGAGAAGAGTGAGAGTGATTTGCTGGCGCTGCGCAGCTTCGGTCAGAAATCTCTGGAAGAAGTGAACGAGCGACTCGAAGCGCTTGATTTGAAGCCGAAGACATCGGATGAGGAGAAAAAAGCGCGCCGGGGTGAAGCGGGCGATACAGATGAAGATGATGAGGGTGAGGAATAATAGTCTAGGCTTGATGAGGAAAAGATGAGACACAGGGTAGCTGGCCGCAAGCTTTCCAGAGCAACAGATCACAGGACGGCTCTTTACAGGAATTTGGTCACAGACCTACTGCGATACGGGAAGGTTGTGACCACCGAAGCCAAGGCTAAAGAAGCGCGGCCTCTGGCTGAGAAGGTGATTACATTAGGTAGAAAGGGTAATTTGCACGCTCGTCGCCAGGTACTTGCTTTTGTATATGATACGAAGGTCGTGGATAAGATATTCGCGGAGCTTGGCCCGAGATATGCAAGCAGGCCGGGAGGCTATACCAGGGTGGTCAAGCTGGGGCCGAGGTCGGGAGACGGTGCACCTATGGCCCAGTTAGAACTGGTTTAAATGGATTCGCCGCCAACCAGAAAACTGGCTCTGATTGTGGAGTATGACGGAACCGGGTATCACGGGTTCCAGATGCAGGCTGGCGAACCGACGATTCAGGGAGAAATAGAGCGAGCTCTGAAAAAACTGACAGGAGAGAGGATTAGAATTGTAGGGGCCGGGCGCACTGACGCAGGTGTCCATGCCAGAGGACAGATGGTGAGCTTTAGTTGCCCTTCTAAACTCTCTCTGGAGACGGTAATCAGAGCCTTGAATTTTCATCTTCCGTCGGATATAGCCGTTAAGGCTGGAAGTGAAGTAGACAAGAGCTTCAGTGCAAGGAGGGATGCCCTTAGCCGGGAATACCGGTATACCATATTGAATAGTGCGACACCGTCGCCGTTGCAGCGAAAGTACGCTTATCATGTCACGCTGCCGTTGGATATAGACGCCATGAATGAAGCGTGTCGGTTTCTCCCGGGGACCTGGGATTTCGCTTCCTTCACAGGCCCGATGGGAGAAAAAAGAACTGTAAGAAGGGTCTCAAAAGCGGAGGTGTTGCGGGAAAGAGAGATGGTATTTCTGGATATGGTGGCAGATTCCTTCCTGTACAAACAGGTGAGAAGCACAGCGGGTTGTCTGGTCAGGGTGGGGCTGGGTAAACTTACAACGGAGGAATTCAAGGGGATACTGGAAGCAAAGAAGCCGGGGCTGGCAGCGCCGGTGGCACCGGCACAGGGGCTCTGTTTGATGAAGGTGAATTATCCTGAGCATAAGTTAAGCAAGGGGCAATTTTATGAGAACTCATAGTACTAAGGCATCGGATATCGAGCGCAAGTGGTGGATAATCGATGCTTCGGGGAAAAAGCTGGGCAGGCTGGCAACTGAGGCGGCGGTCTTGCTCAAAGGCAAGCACAAGCCGGTGTATACTCCCCATCTCGATGTGGGCGATTTTGTCGTGGTAGTGAATGCGGCGAAGATAGAAGTAACGGGCAAGAAGCTGTCCGACAAGATATATTATCGCCATTCCAACTATCCCGGCGGGTTTAAGAGCGTCAACCTGGAAGAACTATTGCAGACTAATCCCACCCGGGCAATCGAGTATGCGGTGAAAGGCATGTTGCCGCATAACCGGCTGGGGGCAGCCATGTTTAAAAAGCTAAAGGTTTATGCAGGCCCTGAGCATCCTCACGAGGCTCAGGTTAAAGCGACTGAGAAGGAGAATTAGGTTGAGCGAGCAAACCTATTTTCGCGGCACGGGAAGACGGAAAACAGCAGTTGCTCAGGTCAAGCTGATGAAGGGCAAGGGCGCTGTCATAGTTAACGGCAAGCCTCTGGAAGATGTATTCGGTATCGACCGATTGAAATCAACCGTCCTTGAGCCGCTGAGAGCCACTGAAACCGCAGAGAAACTGAGCGCAGTGGTTAAGGTGACGGGTGGCGGCAGTTCAGCGCAGGCAGGTGCAATAAGCCATGGCATAAGCCGGGCTCTGGTCAACATGGACGAGAGCCTGAAGCCGAAGCTTCGCAGTCTGGGGCTGCTAACCCGGGACGCTCGTGTCAAAGAGCGGAAGAAGTACGGCTTGAGAAGAGCCCGCAAGGCGCGTCAGTATCGCAAGAGATAACATCTCCCTCTTGAAGTTATAGCCGGAAACGGCTTGACTCCATTTTCTCAGTGTCCCGGATGATATTCGAGGCGGCAAAAAGGAGTGCGCCCGGGTGGATATAGCGGAAGTAAGCCGAAATACCAAGCTAATCATCAATAACGCCCCCTATATTGTAGAGGATGTTAAATTTGTGAAGCCTGGGAAGGGCCGCGGCATGTACTACCTCAAAATGCGCAATCTTTTCGATGGCACAACCCGTGACCAGACATATCATTCCGGCGATAAGGTCGAGGAAGTACATGTCACCAGCCATGATATGCAGTATCTCTACGCGGAAGGCGACCATTACGTGTTCATGGACAATGAGAGCTTCGAACAGCACCATGTGCCCAAAGAGCGCCTGGGGAACAGAATTCAATTCATTAAAGAGGGCTTTGTTGTGTCTGTCATGGTAATGGAGGGCAAGGTTATTGACATAACATTACCCAAGTTCGTGGAGCTGGCAGTGGTGTCGAGTTCAGCTAGCACTAAGACCGATACAATTACCGCACAGAACAAAATCGTTTCCCTGGAGACGGGAGCTACTATAGCCGTTCCTGCCTTTGTCAAAGAAGGAGACATCATCAAAGTCGATACCCGCACCAATACCTATGTGGAGCGGGTCAGCGTCAAAAGGTGATGAATGCCCCGGGATGACTCCTCGCGCCTCTCTCGCCTTAAACACAATCTAAAACTCCGCGCGTTAGTCCTCGATGGTATCCGCGACTTTTTCCGCAGCGAAGGTTTCCTCGAGGTGGAGACACCCCTCAATGTGGAAGCGGTTGCCCCTGAGCAGCATATTTTCCCCTTCACAGTGGAAGGCCGGTTCCTTACGACTTCACCTGAGTTGCATATGAAGCGGCTGCTTGCCGACGGCTACAGCAAGATATTTCAAATCTGTCGTTGCTTCCGCAAAGGCGAACGGGGTCAGTTGCATAACCCCGAGTTTACCATGCTGGAGTGGTATCGTGCCGGCGCTGATTATATGGGCATTGTCGAGGATACCGAAAGACTTGTGCAATCAATTGCCGGAAAGCTGCACGCAGGTTCGACTATCCGGTATCAGGGGGTTGAGATTAACCTGGAACGTCCCTGGCGCAGGATAACGGTGCGCCAGGCATTCCTGGATTACGCCGGGTGGGACCCAATCCGGCTGCGTGACCCGGAGCGGTTCGATACTGACTTTGTGGAGAAGGTGATGCCCGGTTTCCCCCTGGATGAACCTACCGTATTGCTGGACTATCCTGCGGAGATGGCTTCTCTTTCGAGGTTGAAGCCAGGGCATCCTGAAGTTGCGGAACGGGCTGAGGTTTTCATCGGCGGTCTTGAGATAGCCAATGCCTACAGCGAACTGAGAGACGCGGTGGAGCAGGAACAGCGTTTCAGGCATGAGATAGAGATTATCAAAAAGGAA
>VGNW01000159.1 GCA_016865955.1 Chloroflexota bacterium
ACCTCCTTAGTGCCGAATTTAGCTTTCTCAGAAGCGATGACGATATCGCAGGCAAGCGTGATACCGGTGCCGAACCCGAAGGCATACCCGTTGACAGCCGCAATCACCGGCTTCGGCAGGTATTCGATATGCATAAACGGTTTTGCCACATTTTCGATGAACTCAACACCCTTGATTATCTTGTCGAACTCGAACTTGCCCACATCAGCGCCAGCACTGAAGGCATCTCCCTTGCCAGTTAGAATGACCACCCTGATGTCATCATCGTTTTCGATGTCGGTCAGTGCAGCATCGAGGTCTTTAAACACCTGCGGGCTGGCGGCGTTCAGTTTATCGGGTCGATTGAACCAGATAGTGGCTATCTTGTCTTTCTTTTCCAGCAATATGGTCTCGTAATTCATTCGTCCTCCTTTTCTTCAGAAGTCCTTGCCAAGTCTTTGCCAAGGATAATTCATATGATTCTTACGCATAGCCGATAGCCTGAAGCTCCTTATGCAGCATGTCCTTCAGGTAGCCCAATCTCTCCTTCCCGGGCTTGAAATCGAAGTTCAATGTGCCATAGGGGTCAACCTGCTCCCTCAGCAGCTTCACCTGCTCCTCAGTGGGCTTCTCCGTCTCCGGTATATGGGCAGGGACTTCCAGCGGGAAACCGGTGTTGTTTACCACATCCTCCGCTTTTACTCCCGGATGGAGGAAATCTATGCGGAAGGGTTTGTCCTTCTCTTCCTTGGTCATAACGCAGAGATTGGTGATATAGCGGATAGGGCCAGGTCTGTAGCCCGATTTGATTCTCTCCTGAGCGCCGATCAGGTACCTGGTGCCAGTGATGACATCGACCTTGGGAACAAAGGTCATCTTGGAGTGCCCGGGGAAATAGCCTATCATCTTGCGGTGCATCTTTATCACCTCGGGAGCTCCCGCTCCTCCGGGGCCGCGCAGCTTGGGCTTATCGTACTCACCGACAACGGAAAGGTTGATATTGCCATACTGGTCTGCCTGTATGCTGGATATTGCCTCGACATCGCCCCTGCCCTTCAAGTGGACTGAGTTAAGGTCCTCCAGCATAGTCCACATCAGGGCGGCGCCTCGGGTGGCAGAAGACTCGGCGCGGATAAACGATAACTGAAAGGGTCTGAAATCGACCGCAGCATAGGCAAGCAAGGTGCTGTTGGGAGCGTGTGTAATCTTCGCCAGAATATAGCTGGCATATGCCAGAGGGGTAAAAGAGCCCAGCACGATGACATCGCCGTCTTCAATCTCTCTGGTCAATGTGACGCACATCAATTCACCGACGGTATAGTCTTTAGCATAGTGCTTCATAGGTACTTCACCTCCCTTGCAAGTCTGCGCAGGATAGCCGCCTGGCGCATGCCTCCGATAGCTTCCAGATAGTCCCACTCGGGCTTTTTCACGAAGTCTTCCAGGTATTTCTTGAATGTATCGGGGCTGGCTGCGTATTCCATGTACTTCATGATATGCCAGGCATCGAATACGTAGTGAGGAGCGCATGCCGTAGGATGAGCGCCCAGAGGAGCCTCAATGACCATGTCCACCTGGAACTTGGGAACTTTGGTCTTCTCAGGATGCTTCCATATCTCCTCGCTGGATACTATCTCTTCAACCGAGACAATCCTCTTCTTTGCCGCCCTCATCATCTCGATATCGGTGCCTGTGGTGCCCTCCATCTGGACGTTGCCTGTTTTATCCGCTCGCACTCCGTGGATGATAGCTACATCCGGGGTGATTGCAGCAGCAGCTATTAAATCCTCTCCGGTGAAAGGGCACTTGATGTTTTTATAGAACTCAGGTCTGTATTTGACCAGGTCGGAACCGAACGGACCTCGGTAGGGCAGGAACGGAACATTCCTTCCCCCCGCCTCCAAACCTATGATTACCGCCAGGCCCGTTATCTCGTCGTAGGGCAAACCCTCCTTCTCAATCGCTCTGCGGAAGTTGGGCGCCAGGCCGAATGCCTCCATGCTTACGAAGGAGAACATCAGCCTTTTCAGACAACCGGCGCCTATGAGCAGGTCGATATCGATACTGCCCACTACGGTTATGGCTGTGAGGTCCTTGATTCCCGAGCGTATAATTTCCCGGATTATTGCCATGGGGTGTCCGCCCAACCATGAGCCTCCGATAGCTACCTTGTCCCCGTCTTTGATTATCTTGGTGATGTCGCTTAATTTTCCCACCTTGCTTTCAGTGGTCATGCATTCCCTCCTTTCTTACTGAATTTACGCAACGAGACACAGAGTGGTGTCTACAACCTGTTAACGGGGGGACTCTCTTCGGTTAAGATTGAATAAAGGGGCATTCTGCGAGATATTCTGTGATGATTTTGAGTACGGTGGGTCATTCGTCTCTCTTCAGAGATTGGGACAATTGCGATTATAATATCAGGAGCGCCCTATGGTGTCAACGCGCATGCGAGCCAACACCCCTTGTTTATTCTCCAATTATCATGCGAGCAGCTCGCAGCCCGGATACTGCTACTGCGGGAACACCTCCACCAGGCATCGTCCATTGCCCTGCCAGATAAAGGTTGGGGACAGGCGTTTTCTGTTCCAGACGTTTCATAAACATCTGAGGCGTGAAAGCCCAGCCCATCGCAGCCCCCAGTGAGTTGAGGGTGTATCGTTCGTAGGTCAGTGGGGTAGCGGAATCCTGTACCACGATATGTTGGGAAAGGTTCGGTATCAGCTTCTCCGCCTTGGTAATCAATTCAGCCGTCATCCGCTTTTTTTCTTCCCGCCAGCTTTTCCCTCTCAGACTATACGGAGCCATGGTCATTATGATAACGATGTGTTTCCCCGGCGGAGCCAGGTCGGGGTCCATATAGGTAGGAACTGCGATACCGAAACATGGTATGGATATTTCCCCCTGCAGCAAAAGCTCCCAATCTTTAGTATTGTCATAGCTTTCATATACTATAGTCTCCGGCGCATTAAAGCCCGATTCTCTGGGATCGATATCAACTCCCAGATAGACATAGAAAGAGGACAGGCTGATTTCGAGTCCGTTCAATGTGGCAATGAAGTCGGCAGGCAGATTTTCCTCTCCTATGAGGTTAAGGAATGTAGCCCTCGCAGCGATGTTGGACACCACCTGCTTCGCTCTAACACGCTTGCCCTTTCCGGTCTCGATGCCAGCGGCTTTGCCGTTTTCCAGGATAATTTTATCGACAAGAGTGCGATATTCAATCTCTCCGCCGTATCTTTTCAGTACCCTGACCAGGGCATCGGGGACAGCCTGGATGCCACCCACGGGGTAAAAATAGCCCCGGATTGTTTCGGATACCGTCAGGCTGGCGAAATCTATCGCCGAATTCTTCCACACCGGGTTCCAGAGATGCCAGTTGGCGTTGACCAGCGCCTTCAACTTAAAGTCCTTAATATGCTCGTCGATTAAATCCTGATAAGATTTTTCTCTGTACTTAGTCAGCAACGGCGAAAGGGCGGGTAATTTCTTTATATCTTCGTATATGGAGTTTATTGTATGGAACAATCTCGTTATCCCGCTTGCTTCTCCCAGGAACATCTCTTTAAGCTTCTCGGGATAATCATTCACGTTCCGTGTGCTATCGTAGGTAAAATCAGGGAAAACGAAGCGCTGAAACTGCTCCTTGAACTCGAGTTCCTGTTCCATTTCCAGCGCCGACATGACCTTCTGGAAAGCGCCACTTGCCTTCCCGCCCGTCAGGTGTAGAACACCGGCATCGAACTTGAAACCCTTGCGTGAAAAGGAGGTACAGCAGCCGCCCGGCACAAAATGCTGCTCGAATACTTTGACCTTCTTTCCTTTTTTGGCTAAATACGCGGCACAGGTCAGACCACCTATCCCCGCCCCTATCACTGCGACATCGTATTCTTCATCGAAGCGCCTGGTATCTCTTACCACTTCAGTACCTTTCTATGTAGTTAACGTTGCCTAGAAATGCTGTTTGCATCCGCATCAGGCAGACTGCAACTCTTCTTTAGCAGTCTTTATTATAAGGCGAATAACCGAGTCGGGTAAAGCTTCACGGGCATTTGTATGAGCGTGTTTTTTCCTTTATAATTGCCACGGGCGTTTCCACAAGAATAATCTACATAAAGACATTACCTTCAGATTATCCCTTGTTCCGTAAGAAAGATAAGAGATAGCAAGGGAGACAAGTCAGATTAAGAAAATAGCTTTCGCCGCCCTATTGACTTTGATGCCTGTTATTGTGCTGGCTTCGCTGCTGGGGATACCCTCAGTATTGAGCGATAGCCCAACACCAACGCCTGCGTCTACCTTAACTCCTTTGCCTTCCTCGAATAATCCCTGTCCAGATTGCCCGTATTTTGCCTTGGCGGTCTTCGCAAGCAGCGAGTGCTGCTGCACCATCGAAGTGAACGGCAAAGCAATACTCGCGCCCTGGGCTAATAGCTACGAAAAAGACGAGCATGTAACTCTTGAAGCAATAGCAGACGAATGCTGTGAGTTTGTCGATTGGACGGTAAATGGGGGCGTGATAAATGACAGCATAATAACCCTGAACATGACGGACAACATCACAGCCCTTGTAACATGTTCCTCCGTCACCTGCAAGCCTACGCCGACGCCTGAGCCAACGTCAACACCCGAGCCCTCTCCTGCACCAACGCCAGAGCCCACTATTGCTCCGACGCCGACCCCCGAGCCTACGGCAGAGCCCCCAATCTATATTTTGACCATCAAGGCTGAGGGGGACGGATATACCAGCCCGATGCTAGGCACCTATGCTTACGATGCCGGGACGTTAGTAGTAATCACCGCCACGCCCAATACCGGGTGGGCTTTCATCGGCTGGTCGGGGAATGTTACTGACCCAATTGCCGATTCCACGACGGTGATAGTGAACTCGGATAAGACGGTAACAGCGAACTTCTTCGCAGCTTCGCCTTACATACCTAAGGCTACACCAACACCAACGCCGGAGGCGACACCAGAGCCAACGCCTGAACCAACGTCCACCATAATACCATCGCCTGTAATTACACCCTTACCGTCGTTATCGCCTACATCAGTGCCTACACCAACACCCATGTCTACACCCGTTCCTACACCTACGCCCACTTCTACATCAGTGCCTACACCTCCCCCTACGCAGCCACCTGTGATGGTATCAATCAGAGTAGCAGGCGATAGGGGGTCAATAGGGGTCAGCGACAAGCAGCAATTTGCTGCCTTAGCCAAATATTCCGATGGCAGAACTATCGATGTCACCAGCAGCGTGGCATGGCGCAGCTCTAACACAGAGGCAGCCACCATAGATTCTTCCGGATTAGCCAGAGGCATCGGCGGAGGTAAGACCGAGATAATTGCCAGCAGAAACGGGAAAACCGGCACGTTCACCCTGACTGTGGTAGCGGCGGCGGTATCAACCC
Organism: Chloroflexota bacterium; assembly: GCA_016865955.1. Lineage (GTDB taxonomy): Bacteria > Chloroflexota > Dehalococcoidia > SZUA-161 > SZUA-161 > VGNW01. The sequence continues at coordinate 5,394 of VGNW01000159.1, forward strand.
CAACTCCAATGCCGACACCAACGCCCACACCCATACCTGCGGCA
>VGNW01000160.1 GCA_016865955.1 Chloroflexota bacterium
GGACTGAATCAACTAATCGGCAACACCGTCAACCGCGTGGGACAACTTGTGGACTCCGCCTCCGGTTACGAAGTTGAGACGCCGGCAGCCGTAGCAGTGGTGCGGGGCACTGCTTTCAGCCTCGCAGTAAAACAGGACGGCTTCACGACCGTCCAGACTACCCAGGGCACGGTCTCGTTCACCGCTGCGGGGGTGACAGTGTCAGTGAATCAGGGGCAGCAGTCCACCGCCGCTGTGGGTGGCAAGCCTTCTACTCCATCGACAATTACCACAGCAACGCCGATTAAAACCACAGCACCCACAGCTACTTCAGGCGAGACATTAGCCGACATCTACGGTGTTGGCACTAATATAGGCGATGTCAAGTTCGATATGGTAATGACTTCACCCGGAATGCCACAATCAATAACCGAGAAGGTTTACTATAAAGATGCCTGGTTGCCGGACAAGATGAAAATCAGATATGAAATGTCTGCTCCGGTAGTAGGTGCATTTTCGCAAATCTTTATATTAGACCTCGGAGCAAATGTAGAATATATGTGGTACCCGGACCAGAATATTGCGTGTCAGGTACCCACAAGCGAGGCTAGTGACAATCCTGTCGAGGATGCCGACCAGATTATGCCCGTTAAAGTGGGCACTGAGACCATAGATGGCAAGCTCTGCGATGTCTATCAATGGACATTCGAAAACTCATCTATGAAGGAATGGGTCTGGAGAGAAAAAGCTTTCCCCATTCGGGCTGAAGCAACGACATCCGGCGGCACAACGGTTATAGAATATAAGAACATAGTGTTTGGTACATTATCTAATAGCCTGTTCACAATCCCGTCAAGCGTTCAAATGCGACCATACCCGTGCTATCCGATGCCGACCTTTGCGTTCCCATTCCCCACTTAGGAAATAGCTGAATAAATTCCATAGGATTGTAGGGGCACAGCGCGCTGTGCCCTTACTCTCATCGTGACAGAAGTCACGACGCTACATTTTCGTACACTTAGCCTTCTCCAAATTCACGAGGAGGACTGCCACATCGGCAGGCGTTACCCCGTAGATGCGCGAAGCCTGCCCCAGCGTTGCCGGCTGAAAGCGCTTCAGCTTCTCCCGCGCCTCCTTGCGAAAACTGGTCACAGCATCGTAATCGAACCCCTGCGGGATAATCCACTCCTCCAGACGGCGCACCCTTTCCACCTCAGCCGCCTGACGCTCGATGTATCCCTGATACTTGGCTTCAACCTCAACCTGCTCCACAACCTCGGGAGCGATATCGGCTCTGCCGTAGCCCAGATTCGTCAGCAGCTTGTAGTCTGCCTCGGGACGGCGCAGAAACTCCAGCGCGCTTATGCTGCGGTCTATCGGAGAAAGATGATACTTCGCAAGCATCGAGTCCAACTTGTCACCGGGGGCGAAGTAAGTCTTCGCCACGCGTTTCAACTCTGCAGCGATAGCCCCTCGTTTCTCCTCAATCGCCTGATAGCGCTCCTCCGGAACAAGCCCCATCTTGTAGCCGATGGGCGTCAACCTCAAATCAGCGTTGTCCTGGCGCAGTAATAGACGGTACTCAGCCCGCGAGGTCAGCAGCCGGTAAGGCTCGGTCAATTCTCTGGTCACCAGATCATCTATCATAACGCCGATATACGCCTGGTCGCGGTGCAGGACAAGCGGCGGCTTTCCCTTGACCTTGAGCACAGCGTTAATTCCCGCGATAAGACCCTGCCCCGCCGCCTCCTCGTAGCCAGAGGTGCCGTTAATCTGACCGGCGAAGAACAATCCGGGGATGAGCTTCGACTCCAGAGTAGCCTGAGTCTGCCCGGGTGGAACATAGTCATACTCGATGGCATAGCCCACCCGCATCATCTCCGCATTCTCCAGCGCCGGGATAGTGCGCAGCATCGCAAGTTGCACATCCTCGGGCAGGCTGGTATTTGCGCCCTGCACATATACCTCGCTGGTCTGCCAGCCTTCCGGCTCCAAGAAAAACCCGTGTTTCTCCTTATCGGCGAAGCGCACTATCTTGTCCTCTATCGAAGGACAGTAGCGCGGGCCAATGCCTTTGATAAGCCCAATGAATAACGGAGCGCGATGCAGATTGGCGCGAATTATCTCATGCGTCCTGTGATTGGTATAAACGAGATAGCAGGGAAGCTGCTGCCGCCACTGAATCGGCTTGCCCAGAGGAAAGACGGGATTCGGCGCAGCGACGCAGGTATGCTCTTCAGGCGGACTGAAGCTGAAATAAAGCGGAACATCGCTCCCCTCGTGGATAATAGTCTTGCTGAAATCAATGCTCCGGGCATTAATGCGCGGCGGTGTTCCTGTTTTCAATCTTCCCAGGGTGAAGCCAAGATTTCTCAGGCTCTGCGATAACCCGTAGGCAGCAAACTCACCCGCCCTGCCCGCCGCATAAGCCGTCTCGCCCACAATCACCCTACCCGCCAGTGATGTACCCGTGGTCACGACAACGGTCTTACCCTCATACAACCGAGCGATATTGGTTCTGACCTCCAGATGGTCGCCCTTCAGCTTCAGTTCCTCGACCAGCGCCTGCTTGAGTTCCAGGTTCGGCTGGCTCTCCAGCGTATGCTTCATGGCGAGTCCGTAGAGCTTTTTATCCGCCTGGGCACGCAGCGCCTGTACGGCGGGGCCCTTGCCCGTATTAAGCATCCGTATCTGGATGAAGGTCTTATCGGTATTACATGCCATCTCGCCGCCGAGGGCGTCTATCTCCCTGACCAGATGCCCCTTGGCAGGCCCGCCGATGGAGGGATTGCAGGGCATCAGCGCCACATTATCCATATTCATGGTAAGCAGAAGCGTGCCGCAGCCCATTCGGGCTGCCGCCAGCGCAGCCTCGCACCCCGCATGTCCCGCACCTATGACTATGACATCGTACATCGCAAAACCTATCTCGACTTCCCTAATTTTGAAATTCTAGCACTTTAAAGTTGACAACTCCAATATTATATGTTAAATTGACAAACAAATTAAATATGTAAAGGCTGTGAACAAGAGTAGTACGCTTCCAGCAAGGCTCAGAGAGTCGGGGTAAAGTGTGAACCGATGCCAGCGCTGAGGCAGAATGGGCTTGGGAGCCGCAGGTTGAAATCACCGAAACGAGAGTAAACCCCGCCGGAGTGGGCACCGTAATCAAAGCCCGGGGTATCGTCCTTCCAGTAAGGGCTGTACCTGCAAAGAGTGGTTCTTCATCCTTCCCGGGAAGGATGAAGAGCAACGAGGGTGGCACCGCGGATTAAACCCCGTCCCTTGGGACGGGGTTTTTATTTTGCCTTTTCGAGGACTAAGCTATGGCAATCGAATATTTTCCCAATCTGGAAACATTCAGGGGACTCGCGAAAGAGGGCAACCTGGTTCCGGTGTTCCGCGAGCTCTCCGCTGACCTCGATACGCCTGTCTCTGTGTTTCTCAAGCTGAAACAGGAGCCCCCCACATTCCTCCTCGAAAGCGTGGAGGGCGGCGAGAAGCTGGGTCGCTACTCCTTTATCGGCGTCGGTCATAACCTCGTGCTCAAGGCATCGGGAAACAAAGCCATCGTCTACAAGAACGGTGAAAGGCAGAAGGTAAAGCTCGAAGGAAGAGACTGCCTGCACCTGGTTCAGGACATACTCGCGCAGCGACAGGTGGTCAAAGTCCCCGGTTTGCCCCGTTTCTTCGGAGGCGCGGTAGGCTACATCTCCTACGATATGGTTCGCTATTTCGAAAAGCTTCCCGAGTGCCCCCATGATGAGCTCGGCTTGCCCGAATGCGTCTTCGTCTTCACCGACACCATGATTATCTTCGACCACGTTCAGCACAAGATGAAGATTGTCTCCAATGCCCTCATCGACGGGCCTATCGAGAGCGTATATAAGCAGGCAACAAACAAAATCGATTCTATCGTCAACAGGCTGGCTAAGGCAGCGGCGCTCGAATCTAACGGCTCCCCCGTCAAATCAACCGCATCTCCGGATATGACGGCTGAGTCCAATTTCACACAGGAGGAGTACGAGGCAGCGGTGAGAGCCTGCAAGGAGTACATCGCCGCCGGTGATGCGTTCCAGATAGTGCTGTCGCAAAGGCTGCGGCGCAAGACCAATGCACAGCCCTTTGCCATCTATCGAGCATTGCGCATGCTCAATCCCTCGCCGTATCTGTTCTATCTGGATTTGGGCGGCTTCCAGCTCATCGGCTCCAGCCCCGAAATGTTAGTAAAGGTTGAGGACGGGATTGCCGATAGCTGTCCGCTCGCAGGCACCAGGCCAAGGGGGACAACCATCAAAGAAGACGAGTCTCTGACCTCGGAGTTGCTCAAAGACCCCAAGGAAAAGGCGGAGCACGCTATGCTGGTTGACCTCGCCAGAAACGACCTGGGAAGGGTATGCGAGTATGGTTCTGTTAAAGTAACCGAACTTATGACCGTAGAAAAATATTCCCACGTCATGCATATAGTTTCAACCGTGCAGGGGAAGCTCAGGGCTGGCGAGAATGCCTTCAGCCTGCTCCGCGCTGCATTCCCTGCCGGTACGCTCAGCGGCGCGCCTAAAATCAGGGCTATGGAAATTATCACCGAGCTTGAGGGCACGAAGCGCGGACCCTACGGCGGCGCTGTAGGTTATTTCAGCTACACCGGGAACATGGACACCTGTATCACAATAAGAACCATCGTCATGGTCAATAACACCGTCTATCTTCAAGCCGGCGCAGGTATAGTGTATGACTCCGACCCCACGCGGGAATACCACGAGACGCTGAACAAGCTCAAGGCTCTGGAAAACGCTGTGGTGATAGCGGAAGAGGAGAAGGCTTACCGGGAATCGATGCCGAGCACAGTTCAGGAAAGAAAGAGTGATTAAAGAGGCTTTGGCCAAAATCGTAGCGGGTAACAACCTCTCCGTCGCCGAGGCTAAGGGAGTCATGGGCGAGATTATGAGGGGGGAAGCCACATCGGCGCAAATCGGCGCCTTCCTCACCGCTTTGCGGATGAAGGGAGAAACGGTCGAAGAGATAGCCGGCTGCGCCCGGGCGATGCGAGAGAGCGCTATTGCAGTAAAACCGAGGCGAGATGTGCTGGTAGATACCTGCGGCACCGGGGGCGACAACAGCGGTACGTTCAATATCTCGACGACGGTAGCCTTCGTAGCTGCGGGAGCAGGGCTGGCTGTCGCCAAGCACGGCAACCGTTCCGTCTCCAGTCGCTGCGGCAGTGCCGACCTATTGCAGGCTCTGGGCGTCAACCTGGAACTCAGCGCAGAACAGGTCGCTCGCTGCATAGACGAAGTGGGCATCGGCTTTCTGTTTGCGCCGATGCTGCACCCTGCAATGAAACACGCGCTCGGGCCGCGCAAGGAAATCGGATTGCGCACTATTTTCAACATACTGGGCCCTCTGAGCAACCCCGC
>VGNW01000161.1 GCA_016865955.1 Chloroflexota bacterium
TTCTTTCTTGAATCGCTTAAAGAAGTTCGTAAACATTCGGATTTAACACCTTTATTTGACCATACTTCAGGAATTCCCTTAGCCACTTGCTAATAGTCCGTCTGTCGTTACCTCTTATAGCCGAGATGGCTTCTTTTAAATCACGACTGCTGACTTGCTGAGGAGTAAATCCACCGTACTTCTGCTTTAGATATTCCTTTATATGTCGCATAACAGCATAACTCTTGGGAGAAGGATTAAGCTTAATTTGTGTGTCGTGATGTGTGTTCTTGATAGCGTACCAACTTCTTAGAGCATCCTCGACTTCGGCGGATAAACCGAAGAAACCCTCGTTGTTCCGTTTGACCATCTCTATAAATTTGGTCAAGAACTCAGCTTCAATATAAACACAGATTGCCTTTTTGCCTTTGGGTAGCTTTGGCATACATAGTATTATGTTTCACTAGTATAAATACTTACTCACAAGTGATTTATGTATTGTCTCTACACAAATTCACAAGTGATTCATACACGGTATTTAAACAAACTCACAAGTGATTCGTGTTCAAAGCTGTTTTCTGTGTTTCTGTCAGTTTGCTAACACGCAACAAAACACAATAACTTGATGCACAACCAATGTATTGTTGCGAATAAACTTGCATCGCAGATATCCCATACTCAATCCAGTGGGTTCTGCCTTCTTCTAAGTTCCGCTCCAAGTTCATCAATCAGATTAGATGCCTCTGACTTGGAAAGGCGCTCAAGTTCAATCTGCCTGCCCAACCTTCTTGCCATGTTATGCAGAGCGCGCTTCTGGTTCTCAGTAGCTGGGAACTTGCTTGCTGGCGATGGTATGCCTGAGTTCACAGAAGTACTTTGGTGCTCAATCCCATTTTCTTGAATTCCATTGGGCACAAACTTCAGAGTGATCTCTAGGTTTAGAGTGCCAATATCAAGAGGAATCTGTTTGTTTAGGATCTGATCCATTGCTCATGACCTCCATGCTAACCATATAGTCACGCAGCCTTAAGAAGCTTTCCCATCACCAAAAGGCATGATCGGCAGGCTGCATGCATCAGTTGTTTATCAATTGAGGCACATCTATATGTGGTGGCCACTATGTCCTTCGATGAAGACAGGTTCTCAGACTGGTACCAGCTCAACAAGCAGGCCCAGGAACTGCTTGAATTCAGAAAGGTGAAGGACCTTTTGGACGAGTTCTGTATGTTGCCGGATCTGGCTCGAGCACCCGATGAGATCAAGCCCATCGAGCCTTTCGATGTTTATTTCTCAGAGAAGCTTGATTCCTTGAGAGACTCAATAGGCCAAGTTACAACTGAGATCACAACCAGGCACGAGTTTGCCAATAAGTTCCTATACCAGATCGATTACCAGATACGTGAATGCGCCTCGTCGCTGTCTGAATTTAATCGCTGGGGCCTGGGCTACAACACAGGCGTGGACAAGAAAAGGAACCATCTGGAGCGCATGCTCTCCGACCTGCGTAAAGAAAGAAGGGCTACGGAGCTGCGTTGCTGGGAGGACATCGTAGCCTTAAGGAAAGACTTAAGAGATACCCTCACAGAGTACAAAGATATCATCAGAAGAGGAAGGATGCTTCAAACATCCGGTGGTAGAAATGGAGATAGATGAGCTATTCAGGAAATTAAAGCCTGTATTAGGCAAGAGCATTGACCAGCTCTGGCTCGAATACCAACTGAACCCAGAGAGCCGGGCTGAGATAGAGGGGATGCTGCATACACTGGCTGCCAAACACTTGGACAACAACTATGAACACAGGAGAGTTCTCCTGACACCACCTCCGGAAGATGATGCCAGGGGTGAATACCCGTTGGGAACAGTGCACTACGCCGGCAAGCCATGCCATCCCTTTGGCCTGCGGGAGGACGAGTGGATTCAGCACGTGGGAATCTTCGGCAGGACCGGCAGCGGCAAGACTAACGTAGGATACCTCATAGTCAAGGAATTGCTGAAGAAGAGCAAGCCCTTTCTCATCTTCGACTGGAAGAGGAACTACCGGGACCTGGCGGCTTTGCCTGAAGGTCAAAACATCCAGATATTCACAGTGGGCAGGAGCGTATCGCCTTTCCGTTTCAATCCACTCATACCGCCAAAAGACACCAGCCCCACTGTCTGGCTGAAGAAGCTTATCGAGATCATGTGCCACGTCTATTACCTGGGGGAGGGGGTGGCGTATCTGCTGCAGAAGGCTATCGACGCTGTCTATGCTGGCGCTGGTGTCTATACAGGCAATCCCCAAAACTATCCAACCCTGGCCGATGTCAAGGCCTGGCTTGAGAGCTACAAGGCTAAGGGCAGGGAGGCACAGTGGATGGACTCCACCGTAAGGGTTATAGGTACGCTGTGCTACGGCGAAATCGGCAAGGTCCTGAGCGTGCGGAACCCAGTACCTCTGGGCGAACTGCTGATAAGCAACGTGATATTTGAGCTGGATGCTTTGACTAACAGTGATAAGACATTCTTCATTGAATCACTCATGTTGTGGATCCACCACTACCGCCTCCAGGATGAAAACAGGGAGACCTTCAAGCACGCTATCATCATCGAGGAAGCCCATCACGTCCTGCTCAAGAACAAGGGATCTAAAGAGACAGTAATGGATGTCATCCTCAGAGAGATCAGGGAGCTGGGAGAATCAATCATACTAATAGACCAGCACCCCTCATTAATCTCCGTACCCTCTTTAGGCAATACCTACACCACCATAGGCATGAATCTCAAGCACAACCGGGACATCTCAACCCTGGCCGAAGCAATGCTTATTGAGGAGAAGGAAAGGGAATACTTCGGCAAGCTGGAAGTGGGCCTGGGAATTGTCAAGCTCCAGGGCAGGTGGTTCAAGCCTTTCCTGGTCAAGTTCCCGCTGGTCGAGGTGAAGAAAGGGTTGGTAACTGATGAAGACCTCAAGAGGAAAATGATTGGTTTTTCGAGTGAATCGGTAGATATTAGACCGAATGGGACAGAAGTGGCGGCTATTCGGGTTGCTCGAGCCGAAGAAGATAAAGATAAGATACGTGATAACCAATATTTACAGTTAACAGAGAAGGAAAGAGAATTTCTAGAAGACGTCATGGTACATCGAACGTCTGGAATATCAGATAGATACACACGTTTGGGCCTTAGCGCGGACGCTGGCAACAAAACGAAGGATTCTCTACTATCATCTAATCTTCTGCTTTCCTCAGACGTCTCCACCGGCAAGGGACGTATCAAGTATTTGGAGTTGAGTGAGAAAGCGAAGGAGCTGATGAGACAAATGGGCCATAAAATTGACTCTGGAAGGCAGGGAGGGCCGGAGCATGAATACTGGAAACACAGGATTGCAGAGTTGCTAAAAAGTAGGGGCTATGAGGTCGAGGTGGAAAAGCCTCTGGACAATGGTGGGGCAGTCGATATCGTGGCAACCAAGAATGGCAAGCGCATGGCGGTCGAGGTCGAGACCGGTAGGTCAGATGCCCTAGCCAATATCAAAAAGGACCTCGAGGCAGGATTCGATGAAGTGCTTTCTGCGGCGACAAACGAATCTGTGGCTCAGAAGGTCAAAGGTCTCGTAACAAAAGAGGATATCTGGATTGATAAACGTCTAAAGGTGTATTCTGTAGGCGAGTTCACAAGTCAGAGTTGATCAGCTAGTTCCGCTAATACATCGCCGTGACAGGCTTCGGGTTTGCACCAGCAACCAAGCCGCTTACCCTTGAGCTCATGCAGCGAGGACATCAACTCTGGTTTGCTCAAGAAGTAGCTCCTATACATCTCCATAATTTGCTCTCGGGTCCCATCCTCACCTATCTTGAACGGATTGTGCCATTTGGACCCGGGATAGAATCCGTACTTGCTTCTGTGGAAGCGCCCTATGTAGACATCGTTAGGGTTAGTCTTCGGGTTGAAGTCGGGACATGTTTTGATATTCACAACCGTCGTCATCTCCTCAAGAGTAGCAGTATTTTCTTGAAAGTACAAACACACGACTCGGGCAGCGAGTGCCTTCGATTGCATTGGTTTGTGCGAAATATCATCGGCAAATTACCAACCGATAGCTTTAAGTACTTTTAGGTAGTAACTAATAGGCATGAGCCCAAACAGTTACCACCGAAGAATAGTAACAGATAGGGAAGCGCTCAGCGAAAGCTATGTCCCGACAATAATCCTTGCGCGAGACAGCCAGATCCGAGAACTCACCACATGTCTATCACCAGCACTTGAGCACAAGAAACCAATACACGCCTGGCTCTACGGACCGCCCGGCAGCGGCAAGACCTGCGTGGCCCGCTACGTTCTTAGCCAAATCAACCAACACCACACCCTTAGACACGCCTATATCAATTGCTGGAACTACCCCACCCTATACAGCATCCTTGATAAGGTTGCGCAGGAGATAAGGCTGCTGGGCCCGGAGATTCAAAGCACTGCAGTGAAGCTCGACAAGTTTAGAAAAGCAGTAGGTGCAAAGCCGTTCATTCTGGTATTGGACGAAATCGACAAAGTGCTGCCTAAGGAGAGAAACGCCATATTATACAGCCTCTCTGGCATCCCAGGCCTTGGCCTGATCTGCATTGCTGGCAACCGTCAATCATTCTGCATCCTTGAAGACAGGGTCAAGTCCAGGTTTAATCCAAAGCTCATCGAATTCAAGCCCTACTCTGATAAAGAGCTTACTGTCATCTGCAGTTTGCGCGGAGAGCTTGCCCTGGAGGCGGAGGCATGTTCGCAGGGAACGCTTAAGGAAATATCCAGACTGGCAGAAGGCGATGCCCGGTGCGCAATACAGACCCTGAACATTGCCTGTCAGTACGCAGAGAGAGAAGGCTCGAGACTCTTAGTCCATACGCACGTGAAGCAGGGCTGGAGCCGGGCCTGTGAGCTCAAGGCTGTGTACACCTTAGGCGCTCTCAGCGACCACCACAAGCTGTTGTACGAGTTGGTAAAGGGAAAGACTGACTTACTATCAGGAGACCTATGGCGGCTGTACCTTGAGACGTGCAGAGCAAGAGGCATGAAGCCTATAGCTATGAGGACCTTTTCTGTGTATATGAACAGGCTCATCCGCGAGGGGCTTGTCACAGGGAAGCGAGCCCCGATTCGCGGCAAGGTAAGGATATTCAAGATTAGAAAATGAAGGAGGGATAGATATGAAAACCAATGAAGTAGTTGAGCTGGCATGCCCCAGATGCTGCTCAACATTTGCCTATCTGGCGGATGACTGTGAGCAAGATGGAGCGCTATGCGAATATTGCGGCACAACGCTGATGAGAATAGCCGACTATTCGGAGCTGGAGGGATAAGGCTATGTATCAAAGGCATGAACGGCAGGCTGCACAAGGAGGGCTTTTAAGCTAACGAGGCGAAGAATATGGTT
>VGNW01000162.1 GCA_016865955.1 Chloroflexota bacterium
CTACCAGCTACACGCTGACAATGGCAGTCAGCGGAGGCGGTTCCACAGTTCCGTCAGTGGGCGATCATGTGTACAGCGCCGGTGCAGTGGTCAATATAAGCGCCACACCGAGTCTGGGATGGACGTTCATCGGCTGGTCAGGCGATGTAACCGACCCCGGTTCGGCTACCACCACGGTGGTGATGAACTCAGATAAGGTGGTCACGGCGGTCTTCTTCTTCGCATCGCCGCCACCTCCATCGCCAACGGCGACGCCGACACCGACGCCGGTGCCAACAGCTACACCGACGCCGACACCGACGCCTACGCCAACGCCTACACTTCTGGTGATAGAGATAACCGGAGGCGACGGCTCGGTTGAGGAGGGCGGTACACAGCAGCTCACCGGCACAGGTTACTACTCGGATGGCAGCACTGCTGACATCACAGACGATTTGACCTGGGAAAGTTCCGATACCGGAGTTGCCACAGTGGACGAGAATGGCCTTGTCACCGGAGTGGGGGCTGGGACCGCTGTGATAACTGCAACCCTTAACGGAGTAACCACCACATTCACTATAAACGTGACGCTGGGACCGACGCCAACGCCAACGGTCACGCCGACGCCGACACCCGAGCCTGAGGCAGTTGCCGTGCCCTGGTCGATGATAGGCGGGATAATCGGCGGCGTGATAGCCGCGGGCTTGCTGCTCTTCTTCCTGCTGCGCAGAAAAAAGGGAGCAGCGCCGGAACAGCCGGTGTAATATAAGGTAATTTAGCGGGCTTCCCCGGAAGCCCCATCCAGAGCAGGGAACCCCTCCGCGCAAGCGGGGGGTTCCCTGTTTTTACGGGTTCCGGCTGAATGTCTTTGCGGGGAAAATAGTGACGAAGCAATCCGGTGGGGGCGGGGAACCTGAAAGCTGACCGCTGAATGCTGATAGCTGTAAAAACAGAAAGTCCCCCGTTGGGGGACTCACGCAGTTGATTAAACTGAGTTTAATCAATCAAACCGGCGAATACGAACTTTACTGCTCCTGAAGTAGAGGCTGGGTTGATTGCCTTCTTTCATGTTTTTCCGCACCGGTCTGCTTCCGCGTTTCAACTTTGCTGGTCTTCCTGCTGTAAATGCTAATCAATCGCTCGAAGCCGAAGCCGATAATTCCGATACTCATAAGGGTTTCCAGCGCCAGGATGATTTTGTTGCTCTCGTAAATAAAGACCCCGCCATATATCCAGAACAGAGCAAAGTGAATAATGAGAATCAGTCCGAGGGCTATCACCAGGCTGGATGCTATTACTTCTTTGAGCGTCATTTCCCGTCACCGTTGTCCGTTTTAAAGCTTACATTTAGAGTTTAGGCAGTCATGTTCTATACAACAATCACCCAAACGGCCTTTTTAGCACAGGCGATGGTAATAGTACTTTTGCCAATAGCAGGATTGTGGCTAGGTAGTTCGTATGCTATAATTTGCCGTGCCGATAGTTTGTGAAAGGAGACACAAATGGTAGGTATCAGAGCTTATGGAGCCTATATACCTCTATATAGGCTGGACCGGGGCGAGATAGTTAAGGCATGGCGCAGCCCGTTCCCGGTGCCGGGCGAGAAAGCTGTAGCGAACTACGATGAGGATAGTTTGACGATGGCTTTCGCCGCAGCATGGGACTGCGTCAGAGGCATAGACCGACAGGAAATTGACGGTGTATTCTTTGCTTCAACCAGTCCGCCCTACAAAGAAAAACAGTGTTCCACTATCATAGCCGGCGCTATGGGTCTGCGCCGCGACATCATCGCTGCCGATTTCGGCGGTTCGCTGAGGTCGGGGATGATAGCTCTGCGAGCAGCACTGGATGCGGTGAAAGCCGGCTCAGCGAAGAACATCGTGGTGGCCGCTGCCGATATCCGCCTTGCGGGCGCCAACGGCTTGAACGAGATGTTCTTCGGTGATGGCGCCGGGGCTGTGCTTGTCAGCAGCAGCAAGGTTGCGGCAGAATATCTCGGAGGTTACACGATATCCGAGGATTTCATGGACCAGTGGAGGTCGGATAAGGACACATTCGTTCGCGTTTATGAAGAACGCTTCATCCGCGAGGGAGGGTATACCCGGATAGTCCCCGAGGCTGTCAACGGCGTTTTGAATCGGCTCGGACTCAAGCCGCAGGACATCGCGAGGTTCACCTGCAATACCGATGACCCCCGGCACCTCATGGGGGCATCGAAGATACTCAAGTTCGATACTGCTCAGGTGCAGGACACCTATTTCATGAGCGTGGGCAACGCAGGTACCGCTATACCGTTGATGACTCTGGTGGGGGCGTTGGAGGACTGCAAGACCGGCAACAAGATACTGGCTGCCGGGCACTCCGATGGCTGCGATGCCCTCGTGTTCGAGGTAAAACCGCAGATAGAGAAGGTACGAGACCGCGGCGGCATAAAGGGGCATCTGGCATCCAAACGGATGGTGCCGAACTACGGGGCGTATGTGCTCTGGCGTGGACTGATGTACATGGAGCCGCAGTCGCGTCCAGGCCGCCCCACAGATTCACTCTCTGCCCTATGGAGAGACCGCGATTGGGGTCTGCCGCTTCGCGGCTCTAAATGCACCAACTGCGGGACACCGCAGTACCCCGTGCAGAGGGTATGTCAGGTCTGTCAAGCCGTAGATAAGTATGAACCTTATTCATTTGCTGATAGGAAAGCCAAATTAACCAGTTTTTCCAATGACAACTTGGCTATCACAGAGGTTCCACCGATTACAGTGTCGGTGGTTGACTTCGAAGGGGGGGGCAGGATTACCTGCAATATGACAGACCGCGAGCCGGATGAGGTAAAGACCGGCATGGATGTGGAAATGACCTTCAGATGGATGCACTATGTGGGCGGTGTGCACAGCTACTGGTGGAAGTGCAAACCGGTGAGATTCTAGGATTTTAACCAATAAAGGAGTCGAGATGGAGAGCATTAAGGACAAAGTTGCTATAGTGGGAATGGGCTGCACCAAGTTTGGGGAGAGATGGGATGCCAGCGCTGACGATATGATAATTGAGGCTGCCCAAGAGGCTTACGCCGACGCTGGCATACAGCAGAAAGATATTCAGGCTGCCTGGGTCGGCACTATGTTCTCGGGTGATACAGGCAGATGTTTGTCAGAGCCTTTGAAGCTGAACTATATACCTGTTACCCGCGTGGAGAATATGTGCGCCACCGGCTCCGATGCCATGAGGAATGCGGCTTACGCCGTAGCTGCCGGTGTGTATGACTTAGTGCTGGCTCTGGGATTCGATAAGCTGAAGGACACAGGATGGGCCGGTCTGGGCGATGTCCCCTTCCCCGGTACAGGCAGAGGCTTGATAGGGTCACAGGGCGCAAGCGGTCCCAGCGTCTTTGCCCTGCTTGCCACAGCCTATTTTGCCAAGTATAAGCTTAGCCCGCAAGAAGGCAAGAGAATGATAGGTTTGATTTCTGTGAAGAGCCACCGCAACGGTGCTAAACATCCCAAGGCGCATCTACGCAGAGAGATAACTATAGAACAGGCGCTTAATGCACCTATAATCGCCTGGCCTCTGGGGTTGTTCGATTGCTGCGGTGTCACCGATGGCGCGGCGGCAGCAATACTGGTTCGTGCCAGTGAGGCCAAGAAATTCAGACCTGACCCTGTGAAAATCAAAGCGCTGCAGATATCTGTGGGGCAGAATCAGGGTTTTTGCAGGTCTGACTTTGAGTACACCAGTGTATTTGAGACTGTCCATGCCGGCAGGAGAGCTTATGCCGAGGCGGGCATAAAGAATCCCCGAAAGGAAATAAGCATGGCTCAAGTCCATGATTGCTTCAGCATCACCGAGGCTGTTATTATGGAAGACCTTGAGTTCAGTCCCCGGGGCAAGGTTAGAGACGATATCGAGTCTGGCTTTTTCGAGCTGACAGGTGGATTGCCGGTTCAGACCGATGGCGGACTGAAGTCGTTCGGCCATCCTATCGGTGCCAGCGGTCTGCGAATGATGTACGAGGTTTACAAGCAGCTTCAGGGTAAGTGCGGAGACAGACAATTGAAGAACCCGAAGCTGGGATTGACTCACAACCTCGGCGGATTCCCCGCTACTGCAACCGTGAGCTGCTGCATCGCGGGTCTGTAACCAAAACCAGGATTCGCAGGAAATCAAAAGAGGTGCTGCGCGGAACGCGCAGCACCTCTTCTTTTTAAGCTTTATCTGCCCTTCTAGGCGAATTGTACCTTTTTCGGGAAGCCTTCTATAACCGCAATCGCCTCTTTAATCATGTCATCGATAATCTGTTTGGAAGTCCTGCGTCTGTTAAGAAGCCTCGTTGCCTGACTGCAAGGAGTTACAATCATCTCATCGTAATACTTCTGGTCCTTGTGTTCGTAACACCAGTCGATGACGTCCTCCATAAGTATGAGGTGCAGCGGCCAGCCCAGAGGAGGTAACGGCCCCTGGTCCCAGGCTCTGGTTATGGCTGTCCTGAGCTGACGCATGGTCTTGCCGCTGAGGCCCTTGGTGATAACGGCATCGCGCTCGGTGGCGGCGATGACCCTATCCTTCTGCCCCTCGGTGAAAGTGGCTTCGGGTGTAAGCAGAAACATCGAGCCGCACCATACCCCCTCTGCACCGAGAGCCAGGGCTGCTGCCAGCCCTCTGCCGTCGGCGATACCGCCCGCGGCAGCTACCGGTATAGGTTTCACCGCATCTGCAATCTGGGGAACAACGGACATCGTGCCGATGTTGCCGGTATGCCCGCCTGCATCATAGCCCTGAGCGACTATGACATCGCACTGGTCTTCCACATGCTTCAACGCCATCTTAACATTGGCGCCAATGCCTATTGTTTTTATACCGCGTTTCTTGCACTCAGGCATGACCCAGCCCAGGCGACCCAGACCCGCGGCTATAACGGGCACTTTGTTGTCCAGGCAGACCTGGAGCATCCTCTTGGTGCCCTCCATAGTCCACATGTCCACTTTTCTCTGGGTGTGATAGTCCGTAGGGACTCCGAACTTCTTTCTCAGCTCTTTCTCGTATTCCAAGTACTCCGGGGCTATATATTCCCTGAGTTTCGCTTTATCGACTCCGGCCATATCATCCAGGGAATCCGGCAGCAGTATATCTATGGCGAAGGGTTTTTTAGTGCCCTTTCTAATCTCTCTGATAGCGACATCCAGCCCATCAGCGGTATAGACAGCCGCCCCGAGGGTGCCCAACCCGCCGGCTTCTGAAACAGCAATTACCAGCGGTGGATCGGAGAATCCGCCCATCCCGGCCTGGATTATGGGGTATTCGATGCCCAGGACATCACATAGCTTTGTGTGAAACTTTTGCCTCTTTTTCGCCATTCTTGATTACTTTCCTTTCTTTTTAGATG
>VGNW01000163.1 GCA_016865955.1 Chloroflexota bacterium
CGGGCAAGGTAGGTAGAAAGAAATAGAAGACCATGAGTAGCGGTGTCAAGGATTCCAGAATAGCGATAAAACGAAGACACGAGAGGGTCAGGAAGCGTGTCGAAGGCACAACTTCGCGCCCTCGACTCTGCGTTTTTCGCAGTTTGAATCATATATATGCACAGGTGATAGATGACGGAGAGGGCTGTACCGTTGTGACTGCCTCGACCCTGGATGCGGAGATAAAGGGTAACTCGGAAGGCAAAAACAAAAAAGCGATGGCTGATCTGGTAGGGAAACTGATTGCTGAACGCGCTAAAGAGAAGGGCATAGAGCAGGTTGTTTTTGATCGCGGAGGGTATAAATATCACGGGCGAGTAAAGGCTCTGGCAGATGCTGCCCGCGGAGCGGGATTGAGGTTTTAAGAGCTATGGAACATACCGAGAGGATAAATCCCAACGATTTGACACTGACCGAGAAGCTGGTTCACGTCAATCGTGTAGCCAAGGTGGTAAAAAGAGGACGTCGATTCAGCTTCAGCGCTCTGGTTGTGGTCGGAGATGGGCAGGGACATGTCGGGGCTGGATTGGGCAAAGCCAGGGAAGTACCTGCCGCGATACGCAAGGCCGGAGCCGTCGCCAGAAAGAATCTGATTCGCGTGCCTATGAGCGGCAATACTATTCCATTTGAGATTGTAACCAAGTTCGGAGCGGCGAAAGTCCTATTGAAACCGGCAGCACCGGGCACCGGCGTGATTGCCGGCGGCGGTGTGCGGGCTGTTGTGGAATCTGCCGGCATAAGAGATATTCTGACTAAATCGATGGGAAGCTCCAATCCGGTTAATGTGGTCAGGGCCACGATGAAGGCGCTCAGTCAGTTGAAAGACCCGAAGCAGGAGCTAACCAGACGAAAGTCGACTCCAACAGCGGGGGGCACTGGTGGCTAAACTGAGCATTACCTGGGAAAAGAGCGCTATAGGCTACAATAAGGTTCAGAGGATAACTCTCAGGACCCTGGGCCTTCGTCGTTTGAATCAGACTGTTATACACAAAGACTCACCTGAGATCCGCGGGATGGTACAGAAGGTGAGACACCTGGTTCATGTGGAGGAGGCGCCTGAGGAGTAGAAGATGAAGCAAAACGAATTGAAGCCCAGCCCGGGGGCTAAACATAAAAGGAAGCGCATCGGGCGAGGTGACGGAAGCGGACATGGAACATACTCGTGTCGCGGGCTTAAGGGACAGAAAGCACGTGCCGGGGGAGGGGTTGCTCTGAGGTTTGAGGGTGGTCAGACCCCGCTGGTTAAACGTCTGCCCGGCAAGCGCGGCTTCACGAATATTTTCAAGACTGAATATGCCATAGTCAATCTGGAGCAACTTAGGATATTTGAACAAGGTGTGGAGATAACTCCGCAGAAACTGGTTGAGACGGGTCTGGTGTCCTCGCTGGAAAAGCCGGTCAAAATCCTCGGTGACGGTGAACTTCAACGCCCCCTGGTGGTGAAGGCCAATAAATTCTCCAAGACTGCCAAGAGCAAGATAGAGGCTGCGGGTGGAAGGGCGGAGGAGATTTAGGGGAAGAGCCAAATGCGACAACCACAGAAAAGTTCAATGCCCCGGCTCATTCAGGCCATGGTAGATGCTTTCAGGCTACCTGACTTGAGGTGGAAGCTGCTTTTTACCTTGGCGATGCTGGTGGTATTCCGTTTTGTAGCTCATATTCCGGTACCTGGGGTAGATCGTGAAGCTCTCAGCAATGTCTTTGAGACTAATGCCCTTTTGGGCATGCTTGACCTGTTCAGCGGCGGTGCGATGAGGAACTTGAGCATAGCTGCGATGGGTGTCTATCCCTATATTACTGCCTCTATCATCATGCAGCTACTTGTGCCTATTATCCCCCGGCTCCAGAACCTGCAGAAAGAAGGGGAAATAGGGCGCAGAAAGCTTAATCAATATACGCACTGGTTAACAGTGCCTCTGGCTATGCTCCAGGGCTATGCTCAGCTTGTCCTTTTCCAAAGACCTGAAATGGGGGTACTGCCGCCGGGGACGATAGGTTTTGGCAGCGACCAACTGCTAACTACTGCTGCTATGGTGTTATCCATGACAGCGGGCACTATGTTCCTTGTCTGGATAGGTGAGCGAATAACCGAGAATGGAATCGGCAATGGCGTGTCCATCATTATCTTCGGCGGTATCGTTGCAGGTTTGCCCACCAATTTTGGACGGACCTATCTGGAAGGAACTTCAGCAGGGGAAGGCATTTTCAATATAGTCAAGCTGGTTATTCTCCTTCTGGCGATAGCTTTCTTCATAGTGTACGTCACGGAGGGGGTACGCCGCATACCTGTTCAGTATTCTCGAAGTCTATTCCGCGGCGGCAAGATGTACAGACAATCCGGGGGAACCCATATCCCGCTCCGCGTTAACTCGGCAGGCATGATACCGCTGATATTTGCCTATGCGCTCTTAATGTTACCTGCAACGGTAGCCAGCTATTTTCTTGCATCGAAAGTGTCCTGGGTAGCCACGGGGGCGGACTGGGTCGATAAGTTGTTCAATACAAACGGTTATCCTTACTGGGCTTTCCTGTTTTTCCTGGTTATAGGTTTCACTTTCTTTTATACTATGGTCATTTTCCAGCAGCAGAATCTTGCTGAGACATTACAAAGACAAGGGGGGTTCATACCCGGTATCAGACCGGGACGTCCGACGTCCGACTATTTAAACAGGGTCATTGTGCGTATAACCTGTGGGGGAGCGCTGTTCCTTGCCTTGGTGGCGGTAGCCCCTATCCTGTCCCGCTGGTTGGTAGGCGGTACAGCCAGTTCCACCTTGATGCTCATTTCGGCTGCCGGACTCCTGATTGTCGTGGGTGTTGTTCTGGATACTATGAGACAAATAGAAGCGCAGCTGCTGATGCGTCATTATGAAGGATTCATAAAGTGACGAAGCAAAAACAATTGAACGTAATCCTTTTGGGAGCGCCCGGGGCCGGCAAAGGCACTCAAGCTGTTACTATCTCAAAGAAGCTAGGTTTGGCTCATATTGCCTCAGGCGACCTTTTCCGCAAAGAGCAGGAAAGCGGCAGCGAATTGGGTAAAATCGCCAAATCTTATATGGAAAAAGGACAGCTTGTACCGGACGACGTAACTGTAAAGATGATTCTGGGCAGGATAGCTGCTCCCGATTGTGCCAAGGGATTTTTGTTAGATGGATTTCCCAGAACACTGGAACAGGCGAAAGCATTGGATAGGGCGCTTAAATCGCAGGGGAAAAAGATAGACATGGTTCTGTATATCAAGGTCTCGGTGAAGGAGCTGTTGAGACGATTGAGCGGGCGCTGGATATGCCGCAACTGTCAGGCACCGTATAATATCGTTGAATTACCGCCTAAGATTAAAGGGAAGTGCGACCGTTGCGGAGGTGAGCTTTATCAACGCGCTGACGATACTGAGGAAACAGCCAGGAAGCGCCTGGATGTCTATTTTAATCAGACGATGCCTTTGATAGAATACTACACTAAGTCGGGTACTTTGGTGGAAGTGAACGGGGAGCAGAGTGTTGAGGCTGTCGGGCGGGATGTAATAGCTGTTCTCGAGGGCAGGAAATAGGAGATGCAAAGAATCGGACAGGAAGTGGGAATAGTAATAAAGTCCCCCCGGGAGATCGCCATAATGCGGGAGGCGGGACGTGTGGTAGCTGCTGTTATAGAAGCTTTAACCGAAGCGGTCAGTCCCGGGGTTACTACCCGTGAACTTAACGAAGTGGCAGACAGGGAGTTGAAGAAGCACGGAGCCGTTTCTGCATTCAAAGGATACCGCGGTTTTCCGGCTTCGATATGTACTTCTATCAACGAAGAAGTCGTTCACGGGATTCCGGGCAGCCGGATATTGAAGGCAGGAGATATCATCTCTCTCGATGTGGGTGCGATTCTGGATGGATTTTACGGCGATGCTGCTGTGACGCTGCCCGTAGGAAAGATAAGTGCGGAGGGTCAGAGGCTTATTGAGACCACTGAGGAGGCTTTAAAGGCTGGCATAGCTGCCGCTAGAAGCGGGGCCAGGCTGGGAGATGTCTCTGCGGCAATTCAAAACTACGCTGAATCGAGGAATTTCTCTGTGGTCAGGGAATATGTGGGTCATGGCATCGGGCGTGAGTTGCACGAGGACCCGCAAATCCCCAATTTCGGTATTGCGGGAGAAGGGCCTTTGCTGAAGAAAGGCATGACTCTGGCATTGGAGCCTATGGTTAACGCCGGAGAATGGCGCACTAAAATTGCAGATAACAAGTGGACAGTTAGCACAATCGATGGGAAGCTTTCTGCCCACTTCGAGCATACTATAGCTATTACCGACGGCAGTGCGGAGATATTGACCATGCGTTAGAACTGATGAGAAAGGGTGACGGCGAACTATGCCAAAGAAGGATGCAATAGAAGTTGAAGGGACAGTAATTGAGCCGTTGCCTAATGCTATGTTTCGTGTGGAGTTGCCCAACGGACATCAGGTTCTGGCACATGCTTCCGGAAAGATGAGGCTTCATTTTATAAGGATACTGCGGGGAGATAAGGTGCTGGTGGAACTCTCACCTTACGACCTGACGCGCGGAAGGATTACTTACAGGTTCAAGTAACAATTTAGGATTGGGTACGATGAAGGTTAGAGCTTCGGTAAAAGTTCGCTGCGATAAGTGTAAGGTTGTAAAGCGCAAAGGCGTGGTCAAGATTATTTGCACCAATCCGAGGCATAAACAAAGACAGGGTTGAGTTTTTTACCAGGAGGGGTTATGGCGAGGATTGCAGGTGTTGACATACCGAAAAATAAACGGGTTGAGGCCTCTTTAGGCTATATATATGGTATAGGGCCTGCCCTGAGCCGAAAGATATTGGAGCAGACCGGGGTCAATCCCGATACCCGTGTTAAGGACCTTACGGATGAGGAGGTTAATCGAATCCGCGAGGTTATCGATAAAAACTACAGGGTAGAGGGTGACCTCAGAAAAGAGATTAATTTCAATGTCAAGCGTCTTATTGAGATAGGTAGCTATCGTGGACTTCGTCATCGGCGCGGTTTGCCGGCACGCGGACAGCGGACTAAGACCAATGCCAGAACAAAACGCGGTTCTCGTAAGACTGTGGCCGGCAGAGGCAGACGCCGTGGCATGTCCAAGAAGTAAGCGGAGGTAGCCAATGGTTGAAAAGAAGCGCACATCGAGGGGCGGTCGAAAAGAAAAGAAGGTAATCCCCAGGGGACGGGCTTACATACAGTCAACCTTTAACAATACTATAATCACTATTACCGATGCTCAAGGCAATGTGTTAGCCTGGGGTAGCTCCGGAACTGCG
>VGNW01000164.1 GCA_016865955.1 Chloroflexota bacterium
GCAGGCAGTGGACGGCAATCCCAAACTGAATGAGGCAGCAAATCTGTTGAATCCGGTATTGCATGCAGTCATCAGCACGCTGGATTACACTGAGTATGGCGGTGCTTATCTCCTCGGAGTCGACGGCAATGTCGTAGTGGCTCACGGACGAAGCAATGCCAAGGCGATAAAGAATGCCATTCAAAAAGCGAAGCGGGTTGTGCGGGGTGAGGTTCTGGAGTTCATTAAGACTTAGCCTGCGCCATTTCCGAATCAACTTACCTTGATAGCTAAGATTCCGGAGGTACTCATGGCTGAGCCACAGAGTGTGGATGATAAAAGTTTCGACAGGGTTGTCCTGGGAGCGAAGATGCCATTTCTGGTGGACTTCTGGGCTCCCTGGTGTGCCCCGTGCCGTAACATCGCTCCGATAGTGGAGGAACTGGCTAAGGAATATGCAGGCAAAGTGGGATTTGCCAAGATAAATGTGGATGAAAGCTCTGCGCTGGCAACCAGATACAGCGTCCGCAGCATACCGACCCTGTTGTTTTTCAAAGGCGGCAAACCGGTGAATCAAATCGTGGGACTCAGACCCAAAGCGGAGCTGAAAAAGAACCTGGACGCTCTGCTGGCTGATAAGGGTTGAAATTCACCTGGCAAACAAATAGGGATTTAAGGAAGTGGACAAGGTCTATCAACTTATAATAATTGGAGGAGGCCCGGCAGGGCTCAGCGCGGGAATATATGCCGCCAGGTCGAGGCTGGACACTTTGCTCATTGAGAAAGCAGGGCTGGGCGGCAACATCTTAAATGCAGAGTGGGTGGAGAACTACCCGGGTTTCCCAAAGGGTGTCTCAGGGGCTGAGCTCGGCTCCCTGATGGCACAGCAGGCGGAGAAATATAATTTACCTACCGTATTCGCCGAGGCGGAGGGAATAGAGGTTCGCGATGGGGAGAAGCTGCTGAAAACGAGCGAAGGACAATATCGGGCTAAAGCGGTTATCATCGCCGGCGGCTCCGAGCACAGCAAGCTGGGCGTGCCCGGCGAGGAGGAGTTCAGGGGTAAAGGGGTATCTTACTGCGCCATGTGCGACGGGGCATTTTTCAGGGATGAGGCGGTGGCTGTGATAGGGGGCGGCAATGTCGCGCTGAACGACGCCCTTTTCATCACCAGGTTTGTCTCCAAAGTCATCGTAATCCATCGCCGCGACCAGCTTCGAGCCACCAAAGTCCTTCAGGAGAGGGCTCTGGCGAATCCCAGAATGGAGTTTATCTGGGATACGGTTCTCGAATCTATAACCGGAGACAGCCAGGTCAGGGGGCTGCAACTGCGAAATGTCAAAACCGGAGCTAAATCGAACCTGCCTGTTTCCGGCGTTTTCATCGCTGTAGGATTGAAACCCAATACAGAATATCTGAAAGGCTTGCTCGCTCTGAGCGAGGGCGGTTTCATCCTTGTCGATGGTCAAATGGAGACCAATGTACCGGGGATTTTCGCTGCGGGCGATATCCGCGCCGGCTCAATACGGCAGGTGATAGCCGCTGCCGGCGATGGCGCTATCGCAGCTATCTCTGCGGAGAGATTCCTTTCTTCGAGCTGAGCTGTTATGAGCAATTTAATCAGTCGTTTATGGAAAGGCGCAGGGCAAATCCTGCAAAAGGGCAAACCGGGACCCTCGGTCTTCGAAGTTCCTAATGACTGGGAGGTCAAGGGATATGACTCAGGCTATATGGGCAACCTCTTTTCGCTGGTTAAAGGAAAATGGCCGGCTACAGATGCCAAAGGCGGCAGCGGCGGGGCTGCGTCAAGCGCGGCCAGGAAAGAACCCGTCGTAACCACCGTTACCTGGCGAAATCTCACCTGGGTGAATATGGAGCGACCCACTAGGCGGGAGCTGGACTCCCTTGCCCAGAACTATCCCTTCCATCCCCTCGATCTGGACGACTGCCTGAGCAAGGTGCAGCTTCCCAAGATCGACGAGTATGAAAGCTATCTATTCACTATCCTGCACTTCCCGGTTTTTGAGCATCGCACTCGCATCACCAGCCCCGGGCAGCTTGCCATCTTCCTTGGCAAGGAGTTCGTGGTCACCGTTCATAGCGGCGAGTTGAAGCCGCTGGTTAACCTGCCTGTGAACTGTCAGCAGAATAGCAAGACCTGTGAAGAATACCTGGGCAAGGACTCCGGCTATTTCCTCTATCGCATCGTCGATATGCTGGTGGATTACTGCTTTCCTATGGTCAACAAGACCTTTTATAATCTCGACGCTATAGAAGACAGGGTTTTCGATGACAAGATTACGGTTTCTCATGAAATTGCAACTCTGCGTCGCGATATCGCGTCGCAACGCCGTATTATTGGGATTCTCAGGAGCGTAGTGGCTGACCTGGAACGGAAAGCCCAGCGTTACACCGAAGTTGATTTGAAGGTGTACTTCGGCGACATCAACGACCATATCGCCCGACTGTGGAGCAATCTTGACGAGTGCAATGAGACCATCGAAATCTATAAGGATACGGATTTCACCATGGGGCAGGAGAGAACCAACAGGATTCTCGCAATTCTGACAATTGTCTTCACTGTCAGTATACCTTTTACCGTGATTGCATCCCTGTATGGCATGAACGTCCGTCTGCCGGGAGGAACAGAAACCGGTGCCTGGACAGCGTGGGGCTCCTATACTACATTTATAATCGTTTTGCTTGTGGCTGGCTTGCCTACATTGCTAATGCTCTGGTTGTTCCGCCGCTGGCGCTGGCTTTAGTATATGTGGACTGACAAGATGACTGTTTCCCACCGTTTTTTGATTGTCGCAGCGATTTTCATCACCTGCCTGATTACCGCAAATATAATCGCTGTTAAGCTCATAACACTGGGCATCGAGCCTCTCAAGGCGGGCGGCTTCGAGTTCCCTTCGCCCCTGCCCGCTGCCATAGTCATCTTCCCCTTGAGCTATATCTTCGGCGATATACTGACCGAGGTCTATGGGTACCGCATGGCGCGGCGGGTTATCTGGCTGGGCTTTCTGTGCAACCTTATCGCCGTTTTCGCCTTCTGGGTGGCGGGACAGATACCGGCATTGGACTCGGAGGTTCAGTCAGCCTACGACCGCATCCTGGGCTACACGCCGAGGCTGCTGGCAGCTTCCTTCTTAGCTTACCTGGTGGGGGAGTTCGCCAACTCGTTTGTGCTGGCGAAAATGAAGGTTAAGACCAAAGGGCGCTTCCTGTGGAGCAGGACGATAGGCTCGACGCTGGTGGGGCAGGGTCTGGATGCCGCTGTGTTCATCGTGATAGCCTTCGGCGGAACGATGTCATGGGCTTTAATCGGAGGGATAATCCTGACTCACTGGCTGGTGAAAACCGGATACGAGACAGTGGCGACGCCGTTCACCTACCTGATTGTCAACTATCTGAAGAAGAAAGAAGGCGTTGATACCTACGACCGCGATACGGACTTCAACCCGTTTCTGGTGACACGGTGAAAAGCTGATTTACCGTTCACCCTTCGACAGGCTCAGGGCGAACGGTGACAGAGAACCCGTTCGTGGTGAGCTTGTCGAACCATGAACGGGAAAAGGTACTGCAGGTAAAGGAGATTGAATGGAAATCAAGATACTGGGGGCGCATAATGTCGAATCGTCGAACACCAGACTGACCTCCCTGCTCGTAGACGGCGTGCTGGCGGTGGATGCCGGCGCGCTGACCTCCAGCCTCACCTTCGAAGAGCAGGCGAAAGTCGGGTCTGTCCTGCTCACGCATTCCCACTACGACCATGTGCGGGATGTCGCCGCCATCGCCCTCAATATCTCCTATGTCGAAAAAAGCGTTAAAGTCTATGCACAAGCTGCCACGCTGGACGCGCTGATGCGCAATATCTTTAACGATGTCATCTATCCCGACTTCACCAAAAGACCGACCAGGAAGCCTTCGCTGAAGATACATACGCTGGAGCCGTATAAAGCAACCGATGTGGACGGCTACAAGGTGCTCATGCTACCGGTGAAGCACGCTGTCCCTGCCGTGGGCTATCAGGTTACCTCAAAGGAGGGCAAGAGCTTCTTCCACAGCGGCGATTCGGGGCCGGGTTTATCATCCTGCTGGGAGCATATCTCGCCGCAGTTGCTCATCATAGACGTGACCATGTCCAACGGACTGGAGGAGCACGCCATACCGGCGGGGCACCTCACGCCGCATCTGCTGGGAGACGAGCTGCGCCAGTTCAAGAAAACCAAAGGCTACCTGCCGCCGGTGGTAATAATCCACCTCAGCGCCATGTTCGAAAGCCAGATTGGCGAACAGGCGAAGCAACTGGCAAAGGAACTGGGCACGAAAATCACCATCGGCCACGAGGGGATGGTGGTAAGGATATAGCTGTCAGCAGGGGCGCGGTTGCCGCGCCCAAAATGTCTTTCCCGCGCAAGCGGGAATCCAGGAATGCCCCTATTTAATGCTGTTCTAGGTTGACGGCGCGTTTTCGGCAGGATTACCGGCAGCCATCTGCTCTCCGTACAGAAGGTCGGAGGTTCGAGACCTCCGTTGCCCACCATTCGAATCCCAAAAAGTCGGGCAATTAAATTATGAATTCCTTTGGTTATAAACCAAAGGAATTCATTGCATCTAAAAACCCGAAGGGCAGAGTTCCACGGGCTTTGCCCGTGGGTGAATGAAAAGGCGGCGATATGAGGTGTAGAATAGATGAGTGGAGACAAGATTATCAGGGCATGGGGTATATCGCACCGAATATCACATAATCTGGATACCGAAATATCGCCGCCGTATCCTGAATCCTGGTGTAAAGGAATATTTAAGCAAACTTTTTCCCAAGGTATTAAGGAGTATGCCTGGGTGTGAGATAGTGGAGCAGAATATTCAAGTTGACCATATTCATCTGTTGATGGTAATTCCGCCGAAGTATGCAGTTAGTGAAGTAGTAGGGCAGATGAAACAGTATACGGCAAGTAGATTACAGAAAAAGTTTGCGTGGCTTGAGAAAGTGTATTGGAAAGAGCGTGTAGTATGGTCACCAGGCTATTTTGTCTCCACGGTTGGATTGGATGAGAAACGGATTACGGAGTACGTGAGATGGCAATCATGTCAGGATTCAGGTCAAGCGAAGCTTGAACTGTAAAGTGCCACGGGCTTTGCCCGTGGGTATCTACTAAATTAGCGCTGTATATATTTCCCCAATCCATTTGGCCAATCTGACCTTACCCCTTTATTAGTACCAGCGTTAATTAGAGTCTGCCGTCTCTTGCCAGGAATTCCTGTGGGGGCAGCCCACCAAGGGAACTATGTGGTCTGACCATATTATAGTCCTTCCGCCAGGATT
>VGNW01000165.1 GCA_016865955.1 Chloroflexota bacterium
GGCAGGGATAGCGGACTTTTTAAGTCGATAACAATAAAGGACTATGATCCGGGAATTGTCACCTCGCCATTTGAATTGGACATAATTCTTGATAAGGAAGCCCTGAGTATCGAAAATGTAGGCTATGGAATATCACAAGCTTTGCCTGTAATTGTTGAAATTTTCATAAGAGCCCACGGAAGTTGGTTTGCATTACAGCAACCCGAGATACACTTGCATCCAAGAGCACAAGTAGCTATTGGTGACTTGATATTTGAACTTTCATGCAGGGAAAACAAGAAGTTCATTGTGGAAACCCATAGTGATTTCATATTGGATGGTTATCGATTGAGTTATGAGAGAAGTAAGCATAGGCGCAAGCCAGATGCCCAAATCGTTTTCTTTGAACGAACACGTTCGGGTAATTGCTCACATCAAATAGAAATCCTCGAGAATGGAGAGATTTCGGATAGGCAACCTAAGGCTTATAGAGAGTTCTTCTTAGGGCAAGAGATGCGTCTCTTGGGTTTATCAGATGTGTATAGTGATTGACGTAAATAGAGTCCCTTCAGTTCTTAATCCAAAGAGCAGCGATCACGTCGAATTTCAACCGATTTTGGATTGGATAGATAGACGCAGGACAAAAATTGTCTATGGAGGCACAAAATATACAGATGAACTCTCAAAGATGAAAAGATATTTTGCTATTCTTACAGAAATGAAACGCGCTGGAATAATTGAGGTTTTAGATAAGGTTACTGTTGATCTTGAACAGGCTAATATAAATCAAAGGACAACCCATAAAAACTTCAACGATCAAGCTATCGTTGCCATCATCATTGTATCAAGATGTAGATTACTTTGTTCAAATGATACCTCGTCACTTACTTTTGTAAGGGCTAGAAACCTGTACCCAAGGGGTATCGAGCCACCGAAGATATATCGCGATCGCAGAGACCGTCGACAACTATATCATCGTCAGTTCACTAATCGTTGTGGCCCATGCTGTCGGTAACGGGGGGTAATCAGCGGAGGGGTAAAACGCTGTCGCATGTCCCGCTAATCGCGCCGTTTTCCATCGGAGAACTCAAGCCAAGTATCAATTAAGTTATATCTCTAAGACTACAACCCCGACTTAAATTGTACCCTCATAGCGACTCGGGTGCGGTAGGCGTCTTGCTGGCGCTGCTGCTCGGCGGCGCTCCACCCGAGCAGGCGACCCATCTCGCCGGCAACTGAGTCCAGAGCGTCCAGCCCCTGGCAGGAGTTCATGCCCGCCATGCTGCGCCGCAGCATGAAATCCCCTACCGTAAGCGCCCCCTCGTTCTCCACAGCGTGCTGCACCTGCGCCAAGATGTCTTTGCCGTGGGGACAGAGATGTCGCGTTCCCTGCGGATTCCGCTTCGCTATATCGAGGACTTGCACATAGCGCGAGCCGTAGAGAGCGGATAGATGCGTCACGATTTCGACACTGAGACCCTGCTCCTGCGCAGCCTGTTGAACTGCGCTCTCGGGTACAGACGGCGTTCCCGGCAGCGGAGTACGGGCAGTGCTGCATTTCGCCTGTGCGCCGAGCTTGCCGCAGATTAAATCCACCGCCTGCTCTGCTACGGCGCGGTAGGCGGTTATCTTGCCGCCCAGCACGGATACGAACCCCTTCACGCCGTCCTTCCGTTCGTGGTCGACGAGCTTGTGGCTGCGGGAGACATTAGTCGGTTTTCTGCTCGAGTATGCCAGAGCACGCAGACCGGCAGATGTGTAGAAAATATCGTTCGCATTTATAGCGGGGAAAATGCGCCGCGCCTCGGTCAGTAAATAGTTCACATCCGCTGCATTAGCTTCCACGGCATCGAGATTACCAGCGTAGTCTGTGTCCGTGGTCCCTATCAGCGAATATCCCTGCCAGGGAATTACGAAGAAAACGCGACCGTCGGAGAGCGCAAACAGCACCACGGCGTGGCGCGAGACCTGCGGCGTGAGCAGGTGAATCCCTTTAGTCCGGCGTATCATCGGTCTCGCAGCCTTCCCCAGCATGTCGGTCACAGATTCCACCCAGTGCCCCGTGGCGTTGACGACAATGCGCGCCTTAACCTGATAGTTCTCTCCGGATATCGCATCCTGTACCTGCACTCCCGATACGCTACTGCCGTCCCTCAATAATCCTGTCACTCGGGCGTGATTCAACACAGTAGCGCCGTGTTCCGCAGCAGACAGAGCATTCTCCAGGCAGAGTCGTTCGGCGAAGGGCACCTGGCAGTCATAGTAGAGATACGAGCCCGCCAGACCCTTGGGCTCCAGTCCCGGCTCGAAATCAAGCGTCTCGCTGCGCGACAGCCTGCGGTGCGAAGGCAGGCTCTTGCGGAAGAAGAGCAGGTCGTAGAGCAGCAGACCTAACGGCAGCGCTGCCCTCTGCAAGGGACTGGAGCGGGAAACCGGAATGACGAAAGCCAGAGGCGAGACCAGATGAGGCGCGATGCTGAGCAGAATCTCCCTTTCCCGCAGGTCCTGATAGACGAGACCCAGATCGAGCTGCTTCAGGTAACGCAGACCCCCGTGAATCAGGCGGGAGGAGCGGGATGTGGTGCCGCAGGAGAAGTCCTCCTTCTCCAGAAGCAGGGTGCGCAAGCCCCGGAGCGTGGCATCGCGGGCGATGCCGGCGCCGACGATGCCCCCGCCTATCACAATAACATCGTATGTCTCCGCCACAGCCGCGTTGAAATCCCTCTTCAGTTTCACTTCTGCCATCCTTTAGACCTCTGCACAGCCCTGCGCCAGTCCCGATATAATGTGCGGCGTTTACCCGGTTCCATGTTCGGCTCAAATTGCCGCTCCGTTTCCCGGAGCGATGCCACCTCTTTGAGGTCGCTCCAGTACCCCACCGCCAGCCCGGCGAGATACGCTGCTCCCAGCGCCGTGGTCTCCACATAGCGGGGTCGGGATATTGTGGTGTTGAGCATGTCGGCATGGAACTGCGCCAGGAAATTGTTGGCGGCGGCGCCTCCATCCAGTCGAATATCCCTAATCCGCAATCTCGAATCAGACGCCATAGCCTTCACCACATCGCACACCTGATAGGCTATCGATTCCAGCGCCGCTCTGACTATATGAGACCTGCCCGTGCCGCGGGTCAAGCCCACGATTGTGCCTCTGGCATACATATCCCAGTGAGGCGCGCCCAGCCCCACGAACGCAGGCACGAAATATACCCCTCCGGTGTCATCGACCTCTGTTGCCAGTTGCTCCGATTCGGCGGATCTGGCGATTAACCCGAGCCCGTCGCGCAGCCACTGTACCACGGCACCGGCGATAAAGACGCTGCCCTCCAGAGCGTATTCCACGCCGTTTTCAGTGCCCCAGGCGATAGTGGTTATCAAGCCGTGCTTCGACTGCACCGGCTTGTGTCCCGTGTTCATCAGGACGAATGCGCCCGTGCCCAGCGTAACCTTCATCATGCCAGGCGTGAAACATGCCTGCCCGAAAAGAGCCGCCTGCTGGTCTCCTGCCACGCCGGCGATGGGAATGCCGCTATGAGTATGCCCGAATATGCCGCTGGAAGGTCGCACTTCGGGCAGCATCGCCCTCGGTATTTTGAATATCTTGAGCAAATCAGAGTCCCAATCGAGAGCGTGGAGATTAAACAGCATCGTTCTTGAGGCGTTGGAATGGTCGGTGGCGTGGACGGCGCCGCCGGTGAGCTTCCAGACGAGCCAGGTATCGACATTGGCAAAGAGCACTTTGCCGCGCCTGGCGCGGGAACGGATGCCTTCGATGTTGTCCAGCAGCCACTCCAGCTTGGTCGCCGAAAAATAGGCATCCGCCACCAGTCCCGTCTTATGGCAGATAGTATCTTCAAACCCCTGAGTCCTTAACTCGTTACAGCGGGATGCCGTGCGGCGGCACTGCCAGACGATAGCGGGACCGATGGCATCGCCTGTCTCTTTGTCGATGAGAATCGTAGTCTCACGCTGGTTGGCAATGCCGATGGCTGCGATTTGCGATTCTTCAACGCCGGCTTTGCCCTTCGCCTCCTGCATGACTCTGAGGGTTTTGCGCCAGATATCGTCGGGGTTCTGCTCTACCCAGCCCGGCTGGGGGTAATGCTGGTCGATTTCCGCATAGGCGCGACCGCAGATAACGCCGCGCCTGTCGATGATGAGCGAGGTAACTCCCGTAGTGCCTTCATCTAGAGCAAGGATATACTGCTGCTTCATCCGCGCCGCCCGTTTTTTCATAACACCAGCTTAATTATATCAGGAATCAGTCACGCTTATTTAGGGTAGCCTGGAGCACCCGCTCCAGGCGTAGGTCGGAGCAGGTGCTCCGACCTACGCACTGTAGGGGCGTTCTACCGAACGCCCAGACTCCCCCCAATCCTTCCAAGGATGGAGGAGGATTGGGGAGCAGAAAGAAGTTTATAAACGAAACCTGCCTTTGTCACATTGACTTTTGGTGTGATTTCGCTCAAAATATTTTGGCGATTAATCACAGGCATTAGTTTCGCTCAAATTTAATAAGAACCTTTACAAAGGGGTGTGCAGAGTTGTAGGGGTGTTCAGTGAACACCCGCCCCCAAGATAGGGTCTGAGGGGCTGAATAAGCGTAGGGGTGTAGCTCAGTCAGGTAGAGCGGCGGTCTCCAAAACCGTTGGTCGCGGGTTCGAGTCCTGCCACCCCTGCCATTCTGCCGAGGTGGTGGAATTGGTAGACACGCCATCTTGAGGGGGTGGTGGGCGAAAGCTCGTAGGAGTTCAAATCTCCTCCTCGGCACCATGTTATAATGTACAGCAGTCGAGCGGAAGTAGTTCAGCGGCTAGAATGCCTCCTTGCCAAGGAGGAGGTCGGGGGTTCGAATCCCCTCTTCCGCTCCAGATGGCGACGTAGCCAAGTGGCAAGGCGGGGGTCTGCAAAACCCCTATTCGTGGGTTCAATTCCCACCGTCGCCTCCATTTCTTGCAACGGGAAATCCTCACTGAAGGCATTCTGAACCTCGGATAGGACTATTGACCCATTGACATAGAATCTCTCGGACTGTATCTTGATATTGTTATGGCAAGGATGGTTAATTGCCCGAGATGTGGCAGGTCGACGCCGGATGCGACCTTCTGTCAGTTTTGCGGCAGGTCTCTGCACTCCTGCGGTTCCTGCGGCGCCAGGATTTCCCGTTATGCCCTGTACTGCCCCGAATGCGGGGCGACAATCCCCAAGGAGCAGAGAGAAGCGATACCGGCAGAGCGCACCTCCTGGATGTGGTGGCTGCTGCCCCTAATGCTTGGATTGGTCGGAGGTATAATCGCATGGGCTCTGATTAAGATAAGAGACCCTTCCAAA